>NZ_JBHVPZ010000036.1:0-83387 GCF_042887135.1 Kitasatospora sp. NPDC057965 | reverse complement strand
GCCCCACCCGCGAGCGGCGCGTCCTCGTCGAGCGCCACGGCGAGCAGCGCCGCGAGGTCGACCTCGGCGCGCCGCCGCCGGTCGGCCGTCAGGCAGGCGGCGACCAGCGGCCGCCACCGCTCCGGCAGCGCGGCGTCCAGCCGCAGCGGGGCGCTGCCGCGCGCGTAGGCCAGGGCGGCGAGCGAGCGGGCCCGGGCGGTGGCGCCGAGGAACGGGTGCAGGCCGCCGGTCAGCAGCTGGTGGGCGAGGACGCCGAAGGCCCACAGATCGGCGCTCGGACGCAGGGCCACGCCGTGCGCGCCGGTCCGCTGGGACCACCACTCCGGCGGCACGTGGTCGGGCGAGCCGAGCGGCGGGGCGTAGGCGTGGGTGCCGTCCAGTTCGGCGGTCAGTCCGAAGTCGGCGAGCTTGGCGGTGCCGTCGGGCATCAGCAGGACGTTGGCGGGCTTGAGGTCGCCGTGCACCCAGCCGGCGGTGTGCATGTGGCGCAGGCCGGCGGCGACCTCGGCGAGGATCCGGCCGGCGTCCGGGACGGGGGCCGGCGGCCGCGTCCCGGCCAGGACGTCCTGGAGGCTGCCCGCGGCGCGCTCCATCACCAGGGCGAGTGCGCCGTCCAGTGCGGGATGGGCCGGGTCGGCGAGGGTGACCACGGCGAGGGTGCGGATCAGGTGGGGGTGGTCGGCGCGCCGACTGAACCGCATTTCACTGTGGGCGAGTTGACGCATGGTGTCGCGCTGGCCGGGGCTGAGCCGGCCGGGGTGGAGGAACTTGACGGCCGCCTCGCACGGACCACCCCCGGACAGGCCGCCGGACCCGCCGCCGCACGTCTCGCCGAAGCCGGCACCGGACCCGCCGTCGGATCCCGCCCCCTCGCGGCGGGCGGCGTAGACGCTTCCCCAGCCGCCCGCCCCGATCCGCTCGCCCACCCGGTACCCCGCGACGACACAGCCGGGCGGCACCGCGAACCCCGCCCCGTCCTCCGGGGGTTCGGGCGGGGCCGGCGACGCGGTGCTCGCTGCCACCGCGGGGTCACCCGTCGCGCCGGGGCGGGAGCAGCACCAGGTGCTCCTCCCGCACGAGGTCGAACCGCAGGGCCAGCGCGACGAGTTCCTCCCGCTTGCCGCCCGGGTCGCCCCCTTCCACCGGGTCGCGCAGCCGGAGCTTGCTGCCGACCAGGTAGTCGATGTGGTAGTTGACGGCCGAGCGGCTGAGGTCGCGGCAGGCCGGCAGGTCGCGCAGCCGCGCCACCACGTCGGTGGCACCGGGCACGGCCGCCGCGGAGGGCGAGCGCAGCCGCGGCTCGCAGAGCGCGAGCAGGACGAGGAAGTACTTCGCGGTCGGGTCCAGGGCGAACGGGCTGACCGTGCGTTCACCGTCCGGAGCGGCCGACTCGCCGCTCAGGTAGGCGTGCTGGGGGGCGAAGACCTTGAACGCCGCCGGTTCGCCGTGGGCGGGCAGCAGGATCCGGGAGATCTCGAACGGGACGGGCGCGCCCAGCCGCCCGGGCGCGACCTTGACGTGCTCGCCCGCGCCTTCGAGGTTCTCCACGACGTAGGTGGCGGTGGCGCTGAAGTTGGAGAGCCGCCAGTAGTCCTCGGCGGCGGTGATCTCGCCGGCCCGGCGCGACACACCCGGGTCGGGGATCGGCACGGCGGGCGGGCGGCCGGGCTCGCCGCGCCCGAACGCGGCCGTGTCGCCCGGCCCGAGGTGCAGCAGGGCCGGACGACTGGGCGGGGCGCCGCGGGGCGGCCGCGACAGGCGGGCGAAGCGACGGTCGGCCGGGGCCGGCGGGCGGGCGTCGGGCAACTGCACGATGACCGTGGTCATCCGGGTCACCTCCGGGGGTCGGCCCGATCGTAGCCGTCCGAACCATCCGCCAGCGCCGGCCCAACCCGGACGAGTGAACGAGGAGCCGCCAGCAGCGAGTTGCCCCCTGGCGCACCGTCAATTCGGCTACCGGCACCCGCACCGTCACGTCGGCCGGTCGACACCTCAGGGCCATCCGCATATCACCGGCGCGATCGCTCTCAGTAGTTGAGCGATCACCATCAGTGTGATGCAGCACACACGGGGAACCTTAAAGATTTGTGCAAGACTCATCCCACAGAGCGAGATTCCCTTTCATTCCAAGGAGGTTGACATAATGCGCGCTCGGATTGCAGCTCTCATGGCGGCGGCGGCAGGGATCACCGCGGTCACGGTCCTTCCGGCCGCGGCCGCGACGACCACCCCCGGGGCCACGGCCCCGACGGGTGGCGTCGCGTGCACGACGGTGCTGAACCAGCCGTGCGTCTGGCACGAGGCCGACGGTGCGGGCGTCGTCGGCGTCGCCCAGGTCTCCGCCGACCCCGGCCAGTTGACGATCGTCAAGGTCGAGGTGCGCACCCAGCGCGCCTGGGGAAGCCCGTGGGTGACCGCCGCCTCGGCGACCACCTACGCCCAGGGCTTCGCGAAGGCCGTGACGCCCCGCGTGGTCACCTCGGACCTCAAGATAGTCTGCGCCACCGCGGGCCCCGCCCAGGACGTGGCGCAGCAGGTGACCACCTGTACCAACCCGTTCTGACGCCCCGTCCGATGACAGGGGTCTGACGGGCCGGGGCCTCGCGCGCCCCGGCCCGGGCCGGCCGCCGGGCCCGCACCCGGTGGCCGGCGCCGTCCCCCCAGGAAGCATCCGCCACCGCTCCCACCAGCAATCACTCAGGATGCTCACAGCCGTCGCTCAGTTCACGGGCCGTCGGCAAATGCGCCAACCACCCGTCGAAACCCGTCCACGGTGCGCAACCCGGTTCGGAGCATGGGTTTTTGCACTATCTTGGGATTTCGTGGAGCGGGGCGGGCCGCCCACCTGACAGGCGTGCGCCGAACGGCCGGGCCTTGCGGTGCAGCGTGCTCCACCCCCGCCGACGCACCATCGCACGGGGAGGAAGGGGGGAGCGCGTCCATGCCCGAAGGAACCGCGCATTCGACCGGGGCCGCCGAAGGCCCGAGCACCGCGACGGCCACCGGAACCACCACGGCCACGACCACGACGACCGCCACCACGACCACCGGCCCGACCACGATCACCGGCCCGACCACGACCGCCGTCACCCGCACGAAGGGCACCGCTCCGACGGACGCCGCCCCACCGCGCGCGCGGCTCGCCGGCCGGCGGGCCACCGTCGACGCCGTCCTGCGCCACTCACCGCTCCAGCCACTCTTCCGGCTCGCCGCCACCCGCCGGCTGGCCGTGCTCGCCTACCACGGGGTGGACGACCCCCGGGTGTTCGCGCTCCAGATGGAGCGCCTGGTCCGCCACGCCCGCCCGGTCTCGCTCGCCGCCGTCGAGCAGGCGGCGCACGGCGGCCGGCCGCTGCCGCACCGCAGCGTGCTGGTGACCTTCGACGACGGCGACCGCACGGTGCTCACCGAGGGCCTGCCGGTGCTGGCCCGGCTCGACATTCCCGCCGCGGCCTTCGTGGTCACCGACCTCATCGGCGGCGACCAGCCGTTCTGGTGGCGCGAGGCCGCCTTCCTCGCCGAACACGGCGGCACCGCCCGCGCGCTGGCCGACTGCCCGCCGAGCGGCGCGGTCCGCCGGATGAAGACCCTCGCCGACCCGGAGCGCCGCGCCGCGCTGGCCGAACTCCGGGAGAGCGCCGGGGTCCGCGCACCGCGGCAGGAACAGCTCACCCCGGCCGACCTGCTGACGCTCGCCCGCGGCGGCGTCGCGATCGGCAACCACACCGCCGGCCACCCCTGCCTCGACCGGTGCGAGGACGACACCGTCGGGGCCGAGGTGACCGGCGCGCACCGGGCGCTCACCGGCTGGCTCGGCGGCGAGGCGCCCACCGCCTTCGCCTACCCCAACGGCAACCTCGACCCGCGCGCCGAAACCCTGCTGAACCGCCTCGGCTACCGGCTCGGCTTCCTCTTCGACCACCGCCACGACCGGCTGCTCCCGCCGAACCCACTGCGGATCAGCCGACTGCGGGTCAACTCCACCACCGGCCGGCACCGCTTCGACACCATCCTCTCAGGGCTCCACCCGGCCGTGCACCGCCTGCGCGGCGGCACCTGACGGGCCGCTCCGGCGGGGGCCGCGCCGCCGCCCGCTCCCCCGCCCGGACGGCCCGCGCGGGGACCGCTTGCCCGGATCCCCGCCGCCCGGGGGTCGGGATCCGGGAGAATACCGACCGGCCCGTGGCCGGCCGCCGGCCGGCGGGCACACCGGGAACGGACGAGCCTGGGGGGCAGCACACATGGGAACAGCGCATCCGGGACCGACACCTCAGCGCCCGGCCGGTCGGACGGCATCCGTCGCCGCGCCCGCCGGTGCGCGCGCGGTGCCGGTCCGGTACCGGTCGGCCGCCCTGCCGGCGGACGTGGTCGACGGCTGGCGCGAGCTGGTGGCGGGCCGCGCGGGCGGGCCGGGCGGCTCCTGGTTCAGCACGCCCGAGTGGACGCTGGCCTGGTGGGAGACGCTGGGGGCCGCCGAGAGCGGTTCGCGTTCCGGTACCGGCGGCGAGGTCGTGGTGTGGCGGGACGGGCACGGCCGGGTCGACGCCGTCGTCCCGCTGCTGCGCACCGCCCAGCGCCTCCACCCGCGCGCGCCGCTGCCCGTCCCCTGCCTGACCGTACTGGGCTCGGGGCCGGGCGCCGCCGACCACTGCGGCTTCGCCGTCGCCCCGCACCGCCGCGCCGAGGTCGCCGACTGGCTGGCCCGGCGCGGACGGCGGGCCACCCTGCTGCTCGCCGACCTCGACCCGGACCAGGCCGGTCTGCTGCCGCCCGGCGCGGTGGAGATCGGCCGCACCCCGTGCCCGCGCGCCGATCTCACGGCCGGACCGGACGCGCTCGGCTCGCGGCAGTTCCGCGCCAACCTGCGCCGCTACGGCCGCAAACTGGCCGCCGAGGGCATCACCTTCCGCTGGGTGCCGCCCGCCCTGGCGCTCTCCGAACTCCCGGAGCGCCTCGAACTGCTGCGCACCGCCGTCCGGTTGCACCGGCTGCGCCGGGCCGCGCTCGGCCGGCCGACCACCTTCGACGAGGCCCGCGCCCCGCTGCACCTGCGGGTGATCGAGCGGGCCGCCGACACCCACCGCGGCGAGGGCCCGGCGTTCCTGGTCGCGGAGCGGGCGGGCGAGGTGGTCGGCGTGCTCTACGGCTTCCAGTGGCGCGACACCTTCGCCTACTACCAGATCGGCTGGGACGTGGCCTGGGCCCCGCTGCGGCTCGGCACGGCGGTGATCGCCGAGGCGATCCGGGCCGCCGCCGGGCAGGGGCTCACCACCTTCGACTTCCTGCGCGGCACCGAGCCGTACAAGTACCGCTTCGACGCGGTGGACCGCGAGGACGTCTCCTGGCTGGTGCCGCACGGCGTGCCGGGGGCACTGCTCGGGCTCAAGTACCGGGCCAAGGCCGCCCGCCGGGCCCCGGCCGAGGCTGGGCGGGCCGCGACGACGGGGACGGCGGCCGAGGCGCCGGCGGCCGTCCCCGCCCGGGACTGACGGCGGGGTCTCGTCAGCGGCGGGCCTCCAGCCAGGAGGCGAAGGCCTCCAGGGCGGGCGCCGGATCCCGCCGGCCGACGCCGATCCGGAACCGGTCGGCGGGCGTCGCGGTCAGCTCCGAACGGAACACGGAGGCCGGCAGCAGCAGGACGCCGGCCTCCTCGACCAGCCCCCGGCAGAACGACTCGACACCGTCCGCGCCGAGGTAGCGCGGGTAGGCGACGCAGCCGCCGTCCGGGGCGCGCCACTCGAAGAGGTCGGCGAAGCGGGCGAAGAACGCGTCGAAGAGCGGCAGGTTGGCCGCGATCAGCGCCCGGTTGCGGGCCAGGATCGGCTCCCGGGCCTTGATCGCGATCCGCGCCAGGATCTCGCTGGGGGCGGCGTTGCAGATCGTGGTGTAGTGCTTGGCGCGCTCCAGCCGGCCGCGCAACTCCCGGTCGCGGCAGACGATCCAGCCGATCCGCAGCCCGGGCAGGCCGAGCGACTTGGAGGTGACGTCGAGCGAGAGGGCGCGTTCGGAGAGGTCCGCGGCCCGCGGCAGGGCGCGGGCCGGGTCACGCTCCAGGCCGCGGTAGACCTCGTCGCTGAACAGGTGGATGCCGCGCTCGTCGCAGAGTTCGGCCAGCCGGACGAAGTCGGCGGCCCCGATCACCTTCCCGGTGGGGTTGTTGGGGAAGTTGACGGAGACGACGCGGGTGTTGGGGCGCAGCGCGGCGGTGAGCTCGTCGAGGTCTAGCGCCCAGTCGCGTCCGGGGTCGAGCGCGACGCCGGTGACCTCGCAGAGCGAGAGTGGCACGGTTTCGGCGGACTGGTAGTTGGGGGTCACGACGACGGCGTGGTCGTCCGGGCCGAGCAGTACCTGCATGGCCAGGTTGAGCCCCTCCTGGGCGCCACCGAAGCAGATCACGTCCTCGGGGCCGGCCAGGTCGTACATGCCGGCGATCGCCTCGCGCAGGGCCGGGTCGCCGAAGGTCTCGGTGTAGCCGAGGGCGAGGGTCTCCCAGGCCTGCCGGTCCTCGGCGTCCGCCAGGTCGAGCAGTTCGGACATCGCCATGGTCTGCGCGTCGGAGGCGGTGAGGTGGTGGCGGGCGGTGAACTCCCAGCGGGAGAAGTACGTCTCCAGCCGGAAGTCGGGGAGCCTGGTCATGGGGGTTCTCGTTCCTCGGTGCGATGGGTTCGTGCTGCCGCGTGCGGCGTTCCGCGTTCGTCGCTCTCGCAGCGGCGGGGTCAGTCCGACGGGGTCAGTCCGACGGCTGCGCGGCCCCGGGCGCGCCGCGCAGTTCGGCGAGCAGGGTGTAGACGGTGGAGCGGGAGACCTTGAGCGCCGTCGCGACGGCCGGGACGGCGCGGCGCACGGCGAGCACCCCGGCCCGGTCGAGTTCGCGGAGCACGGCGAGCCGGTCCTCGCGGCCCAGCCGCTCCGGGGGCCGCCCGTGGGCGCGGACGTAGCCGCCGATCACGTCGTTCATCCGTTCGGTCCAGTCCTGCTCGAAGAGCGGTTCCGGGCGGGGGGCGGTCGGCGCGGCGAAGGCGGCGAGCAGTTCGGCCGCGTGTTCCAGCGGCCCTCGGTCGAGGTTGACGCACAGGACGGCGGCGGGCCGACCGTCCTCGTCCCGGAGCACGGCGCTGACCGAGGAGAGCCGCCGGCCGTCGGGGAGCAGCTTCGGGTAGGGGCCGTAGACGTCGGGGGCGGCCTGGTCGAGCCCGTCGAGTTCGCCGAGCAGGGAGGGGTCGCCCGGCCCGCGGTCGCCCATCGGGTTCCAGATGGCGAGCACCTCGTCACGGACGGCGTCGTGCAGCACCACCTCGGCGTAGGGGCCGAGCAGCAGGGCGACGGCCTGACAGACGGGAGCCCAGGTGCGCAGGCGCGGGTCGGGGGTCTCGATGGTCACTTCTGGACTGTACGTCCAGGGTGGACGTTTCGTCCAGGCGGTGGCGCGGGACGGGCCCGCCCCCGGGATCGTTCACCCCGGGGACGGGCCCGTCCGACCCTGCCGGTTCCGGCTCAGTCGCAGGTGATCGCCAGCAGCGCGACCTTGCAGGTGCGGCTCGCCGTGTCATTGGCGGCCACCGGGTCGACCGGCGCACCGGCCGTCCGGGCGGTGGTGACGGTGAACGTCCGGCCGAGGTTGAGGAGTTGGCTCACCTGGAGGGTGAGGTGGCGGGTGGCGCTCGCACCGGCGGCCAGCGGGGCGGTGAGCGCGCAGGTCAGGTGGCCGGCGGCGACCCCGCAGTCGGTGCTGCTCGCGGCGAGCCCGGTGGGCAGGGCCGCCCCGACGGTCGCGGCGGTTACCGCGCCGGGGCCCTGGTTGGTGACGGTGAGGGTGTAGTCGACCCGGCCGCCGAGCAGATTGGCCACCGGGCTGGCGGCGAGCGAAACAGCGAGGTCGGCGGCGGGCGCCTGGTAGCCGAACCGGTCGGCGGCCGAGACGGCGCTGGTGCCGCCGGGCGTGGTGACCCGCACGTCGACCGTCCCGGCGGTGGCCGAGGCCGGGGCCGTGGCGGCGCAGGAGGTCGCGGTGCAGGAGAAGGACGCGGCGTCGCCCGCGGCGCCGAAGTTCACGGCGGTCGCGCCGGCCAGGTCGGTGCCGGTGACGGTGACGACTGTGCCGCCGGCCTGCGGACCGCTCGCCGGGCTGACGCCGGTGACCGCCGGCACCGGCAGCGGGAAGCCGAGGACGCTCACGGCGGCGCCGTCGAAGTCGGCGAGGTAGCCGTGCCGGCTGTCGGGGGTGACCGCCAGGGTGAACGGGCTCGCGCCGACCGGGACGGTGGCGGTGACGGTGCCGCTCGCGGCGTCGAGCACGCTGAGCGTGCTGTCGGCGTAGTTGCTCGCGTAGACGGAGCGGCCGTCGGGGGCGGCGGCGACCGCGTACGGGTTGGCGCCGACCTGGACGGTGGCGGTCACCGCCCGGGTGGCGGTGTCCAGCACGCTGACGGTGGAGTCGCCGCCGTTGCCGGTCCACAGCCGGGAGCCGTCGGCGGCCAGGGCGAGGCCGAAGACGCCGTGGCCGACCGGTATCGAGGCGCTCACGGTGGCGGTGGCGGTGTCGATCACGTCGACCCGCTGCGCGCCGGAGGCGGCGACGTACACGTGCCCGCCGTCCGGGGCGACGGTCACCCCGTGCGGCTCGGCGCCGACCGGGACGGTGGCGGCCACCGTGTTGGTCGCGGTGTCGAGCACGCTGACCGTGCCGGCGGCGGCGTTGGTGACGTAGGCGCGGGAGCCGTCGGGGGCGAGCGCCACACCGAAGGCTCCGGCGCCGGCCGGGACGGTGGCGGTGACGGCGCCGCTCGCGGTGTCGACCACGCTGACGGTGCCGGTGAGGTGGTGGGTGAGGTAGGCGTGTCCGCCGTCGGGCGCGAGGGCGACCGCGTAGGAGCCGGTACCGGCGGTGAAGGTGCCGGTGACCGCGCCGGTGGCGGTGGACAGCACGGTCACCGTGCCGCTGCTCTGACTGGTCACATAGGCGTGCCCGCCGTCCGGCGCGAGGGCGACGCCCGCCGGATAGGGGGCGACGGTGACGGTCGCGGCCACCACGGGCGGCGGCGCGGCGGTGGCGCCCGCGGGGGCGGCCGTGGCGGTGGCGGGTTGGGAGAGCAGGGCGGCCGTGGCCGCGCCGGCGGCGGCCACGGCCGTCCAGAATCGGCGCGGTGCGGGGCGTGTGGTCAACGGGATCTCCAGACTCCTCGGCGGAACGGGCGGTACGCGGTCGCCCTCGGCGACCCGGGGGGACCGCCCGGATCGCCCGAAGCGTAGAAGCCCGACTGACGAAGCGTCAGGAGATGACTGGGATTGTCATCAACCGTTCAATTCCGCTCAGTTGGTCCCTGTTCGAACCGTCGGCCCCGCACCGGACCCGGCGCCACGGCGGCCGGCTTTGACTATCACATTTGAAACGATCGCCCGATGGTCGATAGTTCGGAGCGTACTAAACTCGTCCGTAGGCAGCGGAACCGCGACAGGGCGGACGAGAGGAGCGGCAGCGATGACCGAGGAAGGACGGGTCGAGGTCCCCACCCGCACCCTGGTCGAGGGCATGGTCCGGGCCGACGGCACCGTCGACGCCGGCGAGCTGTACGAGGTCGCGGGCGAGCTGGGCATGACCGACCAGCAGGTGCGCCTGTGCATCAAGCGGATGGCCGCCGACAACCTGCTCGTCCAGGAGGGGCGCGGCCGGCGCGCCGTGCTGCGGGAGACCGAGCACGCCCGGCGGTCCGCGGAACCCGAGGTCGGATTCGTCCGCCACATGTACGCCCAGGACGCCGGACTCGCCCCCTGGGACGGCCGCTGGCACCTCGTCGCCTTCGCGGTCCCCGAATCCGCCCGCGCCGCACGGGACGCGCTGCGGGAGACGCTGGTCCGGCACGGCGGCGCCGCCGTCCAGGGTGGGCTCTACGTCAGCGCCAACGACTGGGCGCCCCACGTCGAGGCCGAGGCCGCCCGCCTCGGCGTCGCCGACTGCGTCACCCTGCTCACCACCACCGACCTGCGGATCGCCGGCGACGAGGACCCGCTCACCCTCGCACGCCGGCTCTGGCCGCTCGACGACCTCGCCGAGGGCCACCGCCGGCTGGCCGCCCTCGCCGCCGACCGCCTCACCCGGCTGACCGCCACGGCCCCGGAGAGCGCGCCGACCTGGGTCGAGCACCTCGCGATCGCCCTCGAACTGGCCGCCGAGTTCACGCGCGCCACCACCCCCGATCCGCTGCTCCCGCCCGAGCTCCTCCCCCGCCCCTGGCCCGGCACCGAGGCGCGCGCCCTCACCGCCGACTGCTGGCGCCTGCTGCGCCGCGCGGGCCAGGACGCTCCCGATCCCGGGCCCCGGTTCTTCCAGCGCTACGACGCGGTCATGGCCGAGATCACCGGCGAGGCGCGGACGGCCTGACGCGACGACCGGTGGGCGGACCACCGGGGGTCGCAGAACGCCCGACGGCGCTGCCGGGTGGGCGGCGGCGCCGTCGGGCGGGCGGTGGCCGGGACGTCCCGGCCGGGCGGATCAGCGCTTGACGGCCACACCGCCGTACATCGCGATGTTCTGGTCCCGGACCGGTGCGGTGCCCGGCTCCGGGTGCCAGTGGTGGACCAGCGTGACGCCCGGCTCCAGCAGTTCGTAGCCCTCGAAGAAGGCGAGCGTCTCGGCCCGGTCGCGGATCTGCAGCGGGATGCCCCGGGTGTTGTACTCGCGGCCCACCCCGCCGACGCCGACCGGGTCGGTGTCGCCCGTGAACACGCTCAACGCCAGGAAGCTGCCCGGCGCCAGACGGTCCATCAGACGGCGGACGATGCCCTGCGGGTCGTCCTCGTCCAGCACGAAGTGCACGATCGCGATCAGCGAGAGCGCCACCGGCTGCGTGAGGTCGAGCACCTCGCGCAGTCGCGGCGAGTCCAGGATCGCGTCGACGTCCCGCAGATCGGCGTCCAGGTAGGCGGTGCGGCCCTCGGGGCGGCTGGACATCAGGGCCCGGGCGTGGGTCAGCACGATCGGGTCGTTGTCGACGTACACCACCCGCGACTCCGGCGCCACCGCCTGGGCGATCTCATGCACGTTCGGCGAGGTGGGAATGCCCGCGCCGATGTCCAGGAACTGCCGCACGCCGTGCTGTTCGGCGAGCCGGCGGACCACCCGTTCCATGAAGCTGCGGGTGCTGCGCATCGAGGTCGGCAGGGCCGGCCAGGCCTTCACGGAGGCGTGCGCGGCGGCCCGGTCCGGCTCGAAGTTGGTCTTGCCGCCGATGAGGTAGTCGTACACCCGCGCCGAGTGCGGCACGTCCATCCGCAGATCGACCCCCGTCCAGCCGTCCTCGCCAGGCCCTCCCGACCGCTCTCCCGACACCCAGTCAGCACGCGACATGTGCCGCCCCTCCCGATCTCCCCGTTGACGTTCCATCCGTGCCACGTCCGCGTTTCGCCCGCGTCAACTCCGCTGGCGGAACGCCTTCGTGCGCATGGTAACCGTAACCCGGGACATCACGGCCCGTCGGGGCCTCAGCTCTGCCCGAACAGCGCCGCGAAGGCTGCCTCCAGACCGCTCACCGCCGCGGCGAGCACCGCGACCGCGCGCAGCGCGTCGGCCACCGTGCGGACCCGGCGGCGCAGCGGGCCCTCGCGGGGCTCGTCGAGGGCCGCCTCGTCGAGGATGCCGGCGAGCGCGGCGTCGGCGTCCTCGGCGTCCTCCTCGGACACCGCGCCCGGCTGTTCGGCGCGCAGCCGGGCGAGCGCGGTCCGCAGCGCCCCGGCCGCCGTCCGCAGCCCCTCGGGGCCGGGCGGAACCGCCGCTCCGGCGGCGCCGTCGCCGATCGACACGGTGGCGCCCCGGCCGCCGGCCACGGGGCCGTGCACGGTGGAGCCGACCACCTGGACGCCGCCGTCGTTCCAGTTGCCGCCGGCCGGCGGGCCGGCCTGGCCGGGAGGCTGATCAGCCATCACTTCCCCTTCCCTTTGCTCATGTCGACGTTCGCGCCGGCGCCGCCCGCGACCGGGCCGTGCACGGTGGAGTTGACCACCTGGACGCCGCCGTTGTTGACGTTGGTGATGCCCTGGGCCTGCTCCTCGAACGCCGCGCTGTCGTAGCCGCGCGCCCGCAGTTCGTCGCCGACCGCGCTGAACACCCGCTGGGTGACGGTGTTCAGGAAGCGCTGCACGTCGTGCGACTGGAACATGTTCTGGTACTCGCCGCCGGCGCCGAGCTCGCGCACGCTCAGCCGGGGCGCGTAGTCGACCGCGTAGCCGGCGCGGGTGAGGTAGCGGTAGCGGCGCCGCAGCCGGGCGGCCCGGCCGCGCGAGGCCCGGACCTCCCCCAGCTGGCCGAGGGCGATCCCGATGTCACCGCCGAGACGGCGGGCGGCCCAGCCGAGCGCGTTCGCGGCGTGGGCCGCTGCGGAGCGCTGCCCGAGCAGGTCGACCACGTGGTACGCCTGCGCGACCGGCTCCAGCACATAGGGCAGCCACTCCAGGTAGAGCAGTCCACCGCGGGTGCTGGCGCGGACCAGCACGGTGATCACCACTTCCTCCTGCCAGGAGCCGACCCGGATCGCCAGGTAGTGGCGCAGCCGTTCGTGGCCGGTGCGGCTGAGCAGGTCCGCCCAGGCGGGTTCGAGCAGCACCGCGTCGCCGGCGTGGCCGGACATCGCGCCGAGCCAGCCCGCCGGGTCGTCGCCGCGCAGACTGGGCCGGAACACCCGGTCGGTGACGGAGAGTCCGCGCAGCGGGTCCTCGGGATAGCGCGGGTCCTCGGCCAGGGCGCGCACCCGCTGGGCGATCGTGCGGTAGAGCACGGTGGCGTCGATCGGTTCGGGCGCCCGCCCCCGGGCGGCGCGTTCGGCGGAGGGACGCAGCTCGAAGGTCATCCGCCAGGTGCGGCCGGCCCGGCCGAGGCCGACCAGCGGGGCCTGCCGGCGGTAGAGCAGTTCGGGTCCGCTCTGCTGTTCGCGCAGCCGTTCGTACAGCAGGGCGGCCCGGACGCCGTTCGGCTCCGGGGGTGGGACGGCGGCGCCGCCGGGGTCGGCGAACGCGGCCAGCCGGCGCCTGATCCGGTAGCGCAGGACGGCGGCGGTCAGCCAGAGCAGCAGCAGTTCGACGAACGCGTACCCGGCGCCGCCGAGCAGGTCCGGGTCGACGTCGTCCAGCCGGTCCCGCAGGCCGAGGCCCAGGGCGACCGCCGGCAGGACCGCGAGGACGAGCAGCCGACCGATCCAGGTGGTGAGGGTGGCGCCGGGGCCGGTGCGGCGCGGGGCGCGCGGGGCGATCACCAGCCGCTCGACCTCCAGGCCGAGCCGGTGGTCCATCCGGTGCGTGCCGAGGCCGCCGACCAGGCCGAGCAGCAGGACCAGCAGCAGGGTGACGGTACCGGCCGCGACACCGAACAGCGGGACGCCGAGGACGAGCAGGAGCAGGCAGACGGCGCCGGTCCAGGCCTCCCAGCGGCGGGCGGTGAGGGCCTCGTGCAGCACCCGGACGAGATCGGTGCCGGGCGAGGGGGCGGGGATGCGGAAGGACTGCTCGACCAGCTCCTCGATCAGCTCCGCGCGGAAGCGCCGGTCCAGCCAGGCGGCGGCGCACAGGTAGCGGGTGGCGTCGCCGGGGACGGGGCCGGCCTGGTGGAGCAGGTTCTCGGGCGTCGCCGGTACGGCGGGCGGGGCGGTCGCGGGCGCGGCGGCCACGGCGGCGGCGGGCACGGTGGGCGGAGGAATCGGCCGGACCGTCGCGTCCTGCGGCAGGGGCCGGACCGGCCCGAGCGGGATCGACGCGGACGGCGGGTACCCCGGCGGCGGGGCGGACGGACGCGGTGGTGGAGTCGGCGGTG
Organism: Kitasatospora sp. NPDC057965; assembly: GCF_042887135.1. Taxonomy (NCBI): domain Bacteria; kingdom Bacillati; phylum Actinomycetota; class Actinomycetes; order Kitasatosporales; family Streptomycetaceae; genus Kitasatospora; species Kitasatospora sp. NPDC057965. The sequence continues at coordinate 69,592 of NZ_JBHVPZ010000036.1, read as the reverse complement.
GTCCCTGTGGCGGAGGTGGCGGTGGGGTGCCACTGTCCATGATGTCCCCATTCCCCAGGCCTTGTTCCGGCGAACGAGCTCGGCCAGTAAAGCAGTTGACCTTCCCTGCGGACAGCCTCCGGACCGCGACCGCGGGTAACGGTTCGGCTCCGCCGGGTGGTGCGTGCAAGAAATTGGAGTTCTGGATTCGCATTCGATAGCTTTTCGAACGTGAGGCTGACCAAGAGCACCGACATCGCCCTCCGCATCGCCATGCGGCTGGCCGTCCTCGACGAGGAGGCCAACCCGACCACCCGCGAGGTGGCCGAGGCGGTCGGCGTGCCGTACACCCACGCCGCCAAGGTGGTCAGCCGGCTGCAGCACCTGGGCGTGGTGACGGCGCGGCGCGGTCGTGGCGGGGGCCTGTCCCTCACCACCGCCGGTCGTACCGGTTCGCTCGGACTGCTGCTGCGCGAACTGGAAGGGGTGGGTGACGTGGTCGGCTGCGAGGACGATCCACCGTGCCCGCTGCGGTCGTCCTGTCGGCTGCGCGGGGCACTGCGCACCGCGCAGGCAGCGTTCTACGCCACCCTCGACCCGCTCTCGATCGGCGACCTGGTGTCCACGCCGACCGGGCCCGTCCTGCTCGACCTCACCCTGAGACCGGGTCTCGCCCCGAGACCCGAACCCGTCGCCGGCCCCACCGGCTGACGCGTTCCGGCACACCCCGACGCACCACCCGCGGTACCGCACCGTCCGCAGGACCGCACCACCCCACCGCACGGCCCCACCGTCGCACCACGTCACCTCCCCACGCCGGTCCGCGCTTCCGCACGGCCGAAAATACGATTCTCAGATTCCAGTTTGGAGTGCATTCGATGCTGTCCGCCAAGTCCGCCGAGGTCGTCGAAGCCACCCTGCCCGTCGTGGGCGGTGCGATCGGCGACATCACGCCGCTCTTCTACGAGAAGATGTTCGCCGCCCACCCGGAGCTGCTGCGCGACCTCTTCAACCGTGGCAACCAGGCCAACGGCAGCCAGCGGCAGGCGCTCGCGGGCTCGATAGCCGCCTTCGCGACCGCGCTGATCGCCGCGCCGGACAGCCGCCCGGACGCGCTGCTCGCCCGCATCGCCCACAAGCACGTCTCGGTCGGCATCACCAACGACCAGTACCGGATCGTCCACGAGCACCTGTTCGCCGCCATCGTCGAGGTGCTCGGCGAGGCCGTCACCCCCGAGGTCGCGGCCGCCTGGGACGAGGTCTACTGGCTGATGGCCAACGCGCTCATCGCCATCGAGGACCGCCTGCGCGAGGAGTCCGCCGCCGCCCAGGGCCTCGACCCGGCCGACCTGTGGCGCCCCTACACCGTGGTGGCCCGCCACCAGGAGACCGAGGACGTCACCACCTACCTGGTCCGCCCGGCCGACGGCAAGCCGCTGCCGCCGGCCGCGCCCGGCCAGTACGTCTCGGTGCGCGCCGAACTCCCGGACGGCGCCCACCAGATCCGCCAGTACAGCCTCTCCGGCGCCCCGGACGGCGTGCTCCAGTTCAGCGTGAAGCGCGCCACCGCCGAGGCCGCGGGCGGCCCCGACGGCGAGGTCTCCAACCACCTGCACGAGACCCTGCGCGCCGGCGACGTCCTCGACATCGCCCCGCCGTTCGGCGACGTCGCCCTCGCCGACGGCGACGGCCCGGTGCTGCTCGCCTCGGCCGGCATCGGCAACACCCCGATGACCGCGATGCTGGCCAAGCTCGCCGCCACCGGCTCGACCCGCCGGGTCGTCACCGTGCACGGCGACCGCGACCAGCTGTCGCACGCCTTCCGCGCCGACCTCGCCCAGCTGACCGCCAAGCTGCCGAACGCCGCCAGCCACGTGTTCTACGAGCGGCCGCTCGGCGACTGGCCGGCCGACCGCACCGGCCTGGTGGACCTGGCCTCGGTCGAGGTCCCGGCGGGCACCACCGCCTACCTCTGCGGCCCGCTGCCCTTCCTGCGCGCCGTCCGCGGCCAGCTCCTCACGGCCGGCGTCCCGGCGGCGGACATCCACTACGAGGTGTTCGGCCCGGACCTCTGGCTCGGCCAGGACGCCTGACCCCCGGTGGGCCCGCCACCCCGGCGGGCCCACCTGCCCCGCGCCGCCCCGGCCCCCGTCCGGGGCGGCGCGCCCGGCGTGGTGCCCCACCGCCCGGGCCGGCGGCTCGGTACGATCACCGGCAGGTCCGCCCGGACCGGCACCGGCAGAGCCCCACCCGTACGGGAGGACCGTTGCGCGTCGCGTTGTTCGCCACCTGCGTCAACGACGCGCTGCTGCCCTCCACCGCGATCGCCACCGTCCGGCTGCTGGAACGCCTCGGCGTCGAGGTCGGCTTCCCGCCCGCGCAGAGCTGCTGCGGCCAGCCGCAGTACAACAGCGGCTACATCAGGGCCTGCGAACCACTGGTCCGCCGCACCGTGCGGGCCTTCGCCGGGTACGACCACGTGGTGGCGCCCTCCGGCTCCTGCGTGGCCATGGTGCGCGACGCCCACCCGCGGATCGCCGCCCGCGCCGGCGGCGCACTCGCCGCGGACGTCGCCGAGCTGACGCCCCGGGTGCACGAGCTGACCGAGTTCCTCACCGACGTGCTGGGCGTCGAGGACGTCGGCGCGTGGTTCCCGCACACCGTGACCTACCACCCCTCCTGCCACGGCCTGCGGCTGCTCGGCCTCGGCGACCGCCCGCTGCGGCTGCTGCGCGCCGTCCGGGCCCTGGAGCTGGTCGAGCTGCCCGGCGCCGAGGAGTGCTGCGGCTTCGGCGGCACCTTCGCCGTGAAGAACCCGGCGGTCTCGGCCGCGATGGCCGCCGACAAGACCGCCAACGCCCTGGCCACCGGCGCCGAGGTGCTGTGCGGCGGCGACAACTCCTGTCTGCTGCACCTCGGCGGCACCCTGGCCCGGCAGGGCGCGCGGCTGCGCCCGCTGCACCTCGCCGAGATCCTCGCCAGCACCGAGGCCGACCCCTGGCGGGCGGCGTCGTGAGCGGAACCTTCCTCGGCATGCCCGGCTTCCCGCCGGGCGTCTCCCCGCAGGTCACCTTCCCGCAGGCGGCCGAGCGGGCCGTGCGGGACGAACGGCTGCGCGGCAACCTGCGGCACGCCACCCGGACCATCCGGGAGAAGCGGGCCCGCGCCGTCGCCGAACTCGCCGACTGGGCCGAGCTGCGGGCCGCCGCCAAGGCCGTCAAGGACCGCACCCTGCGCGAACTCGACCGGCACCTGGTCCGGCTGGAGGAGAAGGTGACCGCCGCGGGCGGCACCGTGCACTGGGCCGCCGACGCCGCCGAGGCCAACCGGATCGTCACCGCCCTGGTCCGGGCGGCCGGTGCCCGGGAGGTGGTCAAGGTCAAGTCCATGGCCACCCAGGAGATCGGGCTCAACGAGGCACTGGCCGAGGCCGGCATCCGCGCCTACGAGACCGATCTCGCCGAGCTGATCGTCCAGTTGGGCGACGACCGGCCCTCACACCTGCTGGTCCCGGCGATCCACCGCAACCGCGGCGAGATCCGGGAGGTGTTCGCCCGGCGGATGGCCGACTGGGGCCGGCCGGCCCCCGACGGGCTCACCGACGCGCCCGCCGAACTCGCCGAGGCCGCCCGGCTGCACCTGCGGGAGAAGTTCCTGCGGGCCGAGGTCGCCGTCTCCGGCGCCAACTTCATGATCGCCGAGACCGGCACCCTGGTGGTCGTCGAGTCGGAGGGCAACGGGCGGATGTGCCTGACCCTGCCGCGCACCCTGATCTCGGTGGTCGGCATCGAGAAGGTCCTGCCCACCTGGCAGGACCTGGAGATCTTCCTGCAGGTGCTGCCCCGCTCCAGCACCGCCGAGCGGATGAACCCCTACACCTCGCTCTGGACCGGCACCCACGCCGACGGCCCGGACGGCGACGGGCCCGAGGAGTTCCATCTCGTCCTGCTCGACAACGGGCGCACCGACGCGCTCGCCGACGAGGTCGGCCGCCAGACACTGCGCTGTATCCGCTGCTCGGCCTGCCTCAACGTCTGCCCGGTCTACGAGCGGGCCGGCGGACACGCCTACGGCTCGGTCTACCCGGGGCCGATCGGCGCCGTGCTCACCCCCCAACTGCGCGGCACCCGTGATCCGTTGGACGCCTCCCTGCCGTTCGCCTCGTCACTCTGCGGGGCCTGCTACGAGGTCTGCCCGGTGGCCATCGACATCCCCGAGGTCCTGGTCCACCTGCGCGAACGGGTCGCCGGGCAGCGCGGCCACCGGCTGGAGCGCGCCGCCATGGCCGCCGCCACCTACGTACTCGACCGCCCCGCCCTGCTGCGGGCCGCCGAGCGGGCCGCCGCCCGCACCCGCCGGCTCCACCCGCACCGGCTCCCCGGCCCCGGCCGGGCCTGGACCGACACCCGCGAGCTGCCGGCCGTCCCGCCCGAACCGTTCCGCGACTGGTGGCGGAGGAACCGGACATGAGCACCCCTCAGCCCCCGGGCGCCGGCTCGCGCGCCCTGATGCTCGCCCGGATCCGCGCTGCGGTGCGCGCCGGTACGCCGGAGCAGGCGCCCGTGCCGCGCGACTACCTGCGCAGCCACGTCCCCGCCGACGACCCCGACGCGCTGCTCGACCTGCTGCAGCACCACCTCGCCGACTACCGCGCCCTGGTCCACCGCTGCACCCCCGACCGGCTGCCGCTGCTGCTCGCCGCCCTCTTCGAGGCGCGCGGCACCCGCACCGTGGCCGTCCCGCCCGGCCTGCCGCCCGCCTGGCTCGCCGTCACCCGCGCCCGCCCGCTCCCGGACGACGGCCCGGACGGCCCGCTGACCGCCGCCCTGCTGGACACGGTCGACAGCGTGCTCACCGGCTGCGCCCTGGCGATCGCCGAGACCGGCACCCTGGTGCTGGACGCCGGCCCGGCCCAGGGCCGCCGACTGCTCACGCTCGTCCCCGACCACCACGTCTGCGTGGTCCTGGCCCCGGAGCAGGTGGTCGCCTCCGTCCCGCTGGCCCTCCCCCGCCTCGACCCCACCCGCCCGCAGACCTGGATCTCCGGCCCCTCGGCCACCAGCGACATCGAACTCAGCCGCGTCGAGGGCGTGCACGGCCCCCGCACCCTGGAAGTCGTCCTGGTGACGGACGGCGGCTGACCGTCAGAACGCGCTCAGCGCCCGTCCGGCCCCGGCGACCGCCGCCACCGGGTCGGCCGCCTCCCGCAGGACCTCGCGCCCGTCCGGGGCCCGCGCACCGTTCGTCGCCGACCGGCCACCGTACGGGCCCCGGCGGGCCGGCGTCAGGACGGGCGGAGCTCCAGGGTGCAGCACTTGGGGCCGCCGCCGCCCTTGAAGAGCTCGGAGAGGTCGACCGGCACCGGCTCGAAGCCGGCCTCGGCCACCCGGGCGGCCAGGGCCTTCGCCGCCTCGGGGAGCAGCACCCGGCGGCCGTCGGAGACCGCGTTCAGGCCGAAGGCCTCGGCGTCCTCCCGCTCGGCCAGGACGGCGTCCGGGTAGAGACTGCGCAGCAGCGCCTGGCTGTCCGGGGTGAACGCCGCCGGGTAGTACATGATCTGGTCGTCGGCGAGCACGGCCAGCGCGGTGTCCAGGTGGTAGAAGCGCGGGTCCACCAGCTCCAGGCCGAGCACCTGCCGGCCGAACACCTCCCGCACCTCGGCGTGCGCGGCCGGGTCGGTGCGGAAGCCCGAGCCCGCCAGCACCCGGCGGCCGACCAGCAGGTGGTCCCCCTCGCCCTCGTTGACGTACCCGGCCTGGCGCACCTCGCGGTAGCCGCCGGCCCGGAACCAGGACGCGTGGGCCGCCGACTCGGCGGCGCGCTGCGGGTGCCGGAAGGTCGCGACCAGCACCCGGCCGTCGACCACGGTCGCACCGTTGGCCGTGTAGACCATGTCCGGCAGGCCGGGCACCGGGTCGATCAGCTCCACGGTGTGGCCGAGTTCCTCGTACAGCGCGCGCAGCCGCTCCCACTGGCGGACGGCGAGCGAGGTGTCGGTCGGCCGCGCGGGGTCCATCCACGGGTTGATGGTGTACTCGACGGTGAAGTACGTCGGACGGCACATGAGATAGCGCCGCGGCTTCGCGGTGCGCTCCGGGAATCGGGTGGGCATGCGGCGACCTCCGCCATCGGGGGCGTGAATCGGAACGGGACTCGGGACGGGACTCGGAACGGGACTCGGGACGGGACTCGGGGCGCGACCACGGACAGGGGTCGGCGGCGTCCACCGCCGGCGCCCGTCGGCCCAGAGGGCGGCTGCCCCGAACGGACCGTTCGCACACCCGGGCAGGCCGATCCGGCGGCGCAGTCCCCCCGCGCACCCGGCGCGCCGGTCCGCGCGCACCGGGCGCACGAGGGCGCGCACCACGGCACGTGGCCGATCTCACGTACCGCTACCGGCCACCTACGGTGGCGTAGGTCACTTCAGACAGTGAACTATCTCTTTCATGCCGAACCTCCAGGAGACTCTTGACCTCGATTCGTACGTCGCCCTCGGGGACAGCTTCACCGAGGGGCTGAACGACCCCGCCGCCGACGGTGCCTTCGCCGGCTGGGCCGACCGGCTGGCGGCACTGCTCGCCGCGGGCCGGCCGCCGGGCGGATTCAAGTACGCGAACCTCGCGGTGCGCGGCCGGCTGCTGGACCAGATCGTGGCCGAGCAGGTGCCCGAGGTCCGCCGCATCCAGCCGGACCTGGTCACCTTCTGTGCCGGTGGCAACGACATCCTGCGCCCCGGCAGCGACCCCGACGAGGTCGCCGAGCGCTTCGAGGCCGCCGTCGCCCAACTCGCCGACTCGGCGGGCACGGTGCTGATCTGCACCGGCTTCGACACCCGTGGTGTGCCGCTGTTCAAGCACCTGCGTGGCAAGATCGCCACCTACAACGGGCACATGCGGGCGGTCGCCGACCGGCACGGCTGCAAGGTGGCCGACCTCTGGTCGCTGCGGGCCGTCCAGGACCGCCGGGCCTGGAGCGAAGACCGGTTGCACCTGTCCCCCGAGGGCCACCAGCGGGTCGCCCTGCTGGCCGCCCGCTCGCTGGGCCTGCGCACCGAGCAGGACCCGGAGGCCCCGTGGCCGTCCGCCCCGGCGGTCTCCTCCGCCGAGTTGCGCCGGGAGAACCTCCAGTGGGCGCGCGAGTTCCTGCTGCCGTGGGTCGGCCGCCGGCTGCGCGGCGAGTCCTCCGGCGACCACGTCGAGGCCAAGCGGCCCGAGCTGATGCCGCTCTGACGATCCGTCAGGCAATCTGTCGGCACGCCGCCCTCACGCCCAGGTGCGCGAGGGCGGCCAGGACCGCACCGGCGAGGTACCAGAGCAGGTCCGGCGGGTTGAAGGTGGAGCCGAGCACCAGCCGGGCGAGGGTGCTGCGCCGGGCGAGGTCGTCGGGCACGCCGGTGAGCTGGAACAGCTCGACGGCCCAGCTCAGCCCGGCGGCCCAGGCCGCCGCCGGCCACGGCCGCAACCGCGGTGCCGGCAGCAGCACCAGGGTGTACAGCAGCACCGTGTAGAGGGCGTCGCCCGCGTACTTGGCGGCGTCCCCGCCGCCCACCGCCCGCACCCCGAGCCCCGCCGCCACCGTCAGCCCGGCCGCCACCACGGCCGCACCACGAACCGCCCACCGCCCCCGAAGATCGTCCACCGTCGAACCCTAACCCGCCCACCAGCACCGGAGATCGTTCACCACCACACCCCGAACCGCCTCGGCAGGCCCGGAACCGTTGCCGCTCCTCCCGCGTCCCTCCCTGCCGAAAGGCCGCGCAGGCGGCCCGGTAGCCTGCTGGCCGGCCCGTACGGGGCCGGGTCCGTGCAGGTCGCGGGCGGGAACGACTCAGAACAGGGCGGGGCGCAGTGACGCAGCTGACCGAGACGGTGATCGGGGCCGGGATACCGGCGGACGGGGTGGGGGCCCAGCGGGGGCCCGGGCGGCGGTTCACCGTCGAGGGTTTCGCGCCGGGCCGGGACGGCGGCGCCCGGGCGCGCGGCAAGGCCCTGCGCTCCGGCAGCCCGCGCGAGCAGCACGCCGCGTTCACCGCGGCCGCCGACCGGCCGACCGCCGTCGAGGCGATCGAGGCCTCCAACGCGGGCCGCCTCACCGAGCTGGTGCCGATCCGGCTGGGGCGGATGTCCGCCACCCCGTTCGCCTTCCTGCGCGGCTCGGCCGGCCTGATGGCCGCCGACCTCGCCACCACGCCGACCAGCGGCACCGTCGCCCAGCTGTGCGGCGACGCGCACGCCGCCAACTTCGGTCTGTACGGCGACGCCCGCGGCCGGCTGGTGATGGACATCAACGACTTCGACGAGACCGTGCCCGGCCCGTGGGAGTGGGACCTCAAGCGCCTCGCCGCGAGCCTGGTGCTGGCCGGCCGGGAGGTCGGCGCGGACGAGGCGACCGCCCGCCAGGCCGCCTTCGACGCGGCCGGGGCGTACCGCCGCACCATGCGCACGCTGGCCAAGCTGTCGGCGCTGGATGCCTGGAACGCCGTCGCGGACGAGCAGTTGGTTTCCTTCACCGAGGCCCACGACCTGGCCGAGGTGCTGGACCGGGTGGCGGCCAAGGCGCTGCGCAACACCGGCGCGCGTTTCGCCGCGAAGTCCACCGTCCGCTCGGAGGAGGGCGGTTGGCGGTTCACCGCCGCGCCGCCGGTGCTCAGCGAGGTGGCCGACGGCACGGCCACGGCGGTCGCCACCGCGCTCGGCCCGTACGTGCGCACGGTGCCGGCCGAGCTGCACCCGCTGCTGACCCGGCACCGGGTGCAGGACGTGGCGTTCCGCGTGGTGGGCACCGGCAGCGTCGGCACCCGCTCGTACGTGGTGCTGCTGACCGACCACCGCGAGCAGCCGCTGGTGCTCCAGGTGAAGGAGGCCCGGCCGTCGGTGCTGCTGCCCCACCTGGCCCGGGCCGGGTACCCGGTGACCGCGCCCGACAGCCACGAGGGCCGCCGGGTGGTGCTCGGCCAGAAGCGGATGCAGGTGGTCAGCGACCCGCTGCTCGGCTGGACGACGGTGGACGGCCTCCCCTACCAGGTACGGCAGTTCCGCAACCGCAAGGGCAGCGTGGACCCGGCGGCGCTGCTGCCCGCCCAGCTCGACGACTACGCCCGGATCACCGGCGCCCTGCTCGCCCGCGCGCACGCGCACACCGCCGACCCGGGGGTGATCAGCGGCTACTGCGGCAAGACCGAGGTGCTGGACGAGGCGGTGGCGGCGTTCGCGGTCGCCTACGCGGACCGCACCGAGGCCGACCACGCCGACCTGGTGGCCGCGATCCGGTCGGGCCGGCTCCCGGCCGAGCACGGCATCTGACCGGCGGGGCCGGGCCCGGTGCGTCCGGGCCCGGCCCGCGGGCCTCGCTCAGCCGGACGCCCGGGTCCCCTCGCGTACCGCGTCCGGCGTCTCCGCGGGTCCGCCGGCGCGGGCCGTTTCTTCACGGGCCGCCTCCTCACGGGCCTTCTCCTCGCGCGCCGTCGCCCGGCCGGCCAGCACCGAGGCCAGCACCGCCAGCGCGGCGAGCGCCGCACAGACACCGCTCGCCCACGCGTACGCCGCCCGGTGCCCGCCGCCCCCGGCGGTCGCCCGCAGATAGACGCCGGAGAGCGCCGAGACGCTGACCGCCGCCGCGATCCGCTGCGCCATCTGCAGGATCGCCCCGCTCACCCCGGCCGCCTCGGCCGGCGCGTGCCGCAGCACGAACGCCTGGTTGGGCGCCCCCATCAGCCCGACCGAGGCGCCGCCCAGCAGTTGCAGCAGCGCGAGCAGCCCGGGCAGCCAGCCGGCCGGCGCCCGCAGCGCGACCAGACCGCCGACCAGCATCACCAGCGCCGAGCCGGTCATGCCCGCCGTGACGGTCCGCCGGCCGAAGCGCTGCACCACCCGCCAGGCGAACGCCGAGGCGAAGCCCATCGCGACCGCCGAGGGCAGCGCCACCAGGGCCGCGCCGAGCGGCGACAGGCCGAGCCCGTCCTGCAGGAACATGGTCAGCACCAGCCCGGCCGCCAGCGAGGAGCCGAACTGGGCCATCGCCACCGCCGTCCCCAGCGCGTACGGCGCCGAGCGGGTCAGCGCGGGGTGGATCAGCGGTTGGCCGCCGGACCGGGCGAAGCGGCGCTGCCACCGGGCCAGCGCGGCCAGCAACAGGACCGCGGCGGCGGCGAAGCCGAGCCAGCCCGCCCAGCCGGGCGGCTGGACGAACGGCAGCATCAGCGCCAGGGTCAGCGCGCCGACCAGCAGCAGCCCGACCAGGTCGAGGTCGGCGCCGCGGGTGCTGGGGCGCGGGCGCGGCAGGTGCCGGGCCGCCAGCACCACGGTGGCGAGTCCGAACGGGACGTTGAGCAGGAAGCTCAGCCGCCAGCCGTGCTCCGGCCCGACGGCGGCGAGCACCGCTCCACCGATCGGCGGGCCCAGGGCGAAGGCGAGGCCGCCGGTGACCGCGTACATCCCGAGCGCCCTGGCCCGCAGCTGGCCGCGGAAGACGTCCTGGATGGTGCCGATCATCTGGGAGTTCACCAGTCCGGCGCCGGCGCCCTGGAGCAGCCGGGAGGCGACCAGCACCCAGGGCTCGGTGGCGGTCGCGGAGACCAGGCTGACCAGGGTGAACAGGGCGAGGCCGCCGACGAAGAACCACTTGCGGCCACGTACGTCGCCGAGCCGCCCACCGGGGATCAGGGCCAGGCCGAAGGCGAGCGAGTAGCCGGCCACGATCCACTGCAGGTGGGCGGGCTGGGCGTGCAGCGACTCGCGCAGCGCGGGGATCGAGGTGTTGAGCACCGACTGGTCGATGAGGGTGGTGAAACCGCCGGCGACGCAGACCAGCAGGACCCGCCGCCCGGCCGCGTCGAACTTCTCCTTGGCCGACGGCGGCCCGGGTATCGCGGCGGTCCCGCTCGTGTCCAGGCCGCCCGCGCCCCGCCCGCTCATGGCTCGACCACCACCAGCGCGTAGCGGGCGCCGTCCGGGCCGGGGCAGCGGAAGCGGGTGGTCTCGGGGACGAAGCGCAGGCAGTCACCGGCCTCCAGCAGTTCCTCCGCGCCGTCGACGGTGAGCGCCAAGCGGCCCTCCAGCAGCCAGAGGTGGTGCTCCCGGCCGGTGTCACAGGGCTTGTCGTAGGCGATGTCGCCGCCGGCCGGGAGCCGTCCCTCGATCACCTCGGCCCGCAGCGAGCCGTGCGGCGGCGAGACGGAGCGCCGGACGAACCCGGTCGCCTCGTCCCGCCAGACCCGCTGGTCGGCCGCCCGCACCAGCCGCGCGGGCGCCGCCTCCACCTCGGCGAGCAGCCGGGACATGCTCCGCCCGTACACGGCGCAGAGCCGCCCGAGCAGCGCCGCCGTCGGGCTCACCTCGGCCCGTTCCACCCGCGAGAGCGTCGAGCGGCTGACGTCCGCGCGCCGCGCCAACTCCTCCAGCGTCCATCCGCGTTCGACCCGCAACTCGGCGAGCCGCTCCGCCAGCCGCTCGTCGGCGGCCGTGTCGATTCCCATATCCGTGATGCTATCCCGGATCCGGGAATGGCCCGGCCGGTCCGTCGAGGGTTCCGGGGCATCGAGCGGGCGATCATATGATGTGCGCGATCACGGGCCGACGGCCCACGCGAAACACGGGGGAACCACATGTTCGGCATCATCAGACCCTGCCGTCACCGCCTGTCCGAGCGGCTGCAGGCCGGCTGGATGGCCCACCTCTGCGGGCTCTGCCTGGCCCTGCGGGACGACCACGGGCAGTTGGCGCGGACCGCCACCAACTACGACGGGCTGATCATCTCGGTGCTGGTCGAGGCGCAGGCCGCCACCGGGGACGGTGCCGGGCGGCGCACCGCCGGGCCGTGTCCGCTGCGCGGCATGCGCACCGCCTCCGTCGCGCAGGGCGAGGGCGCCCGGCTGGCCGCCGCCGTCTCGCTGGCGCTCGCCTCGGTGAAGATCCGCGACCACGTGGAGGACCGGGACGGCGTCTTCGCCCGGCGGTCCGTGGCGGCGGGCGCCCGGGCGGTCGCCCGGCGCTGGGACCGCAAGAGCGCGGGCAGCGCCTCGGTGGTCGGCTTCGACACCGCCGTCCTGCTCGACGCGGCCGCCCGGCAGGGCGAGTTGGAGCGCGCGCTGCCGGTCGGCGGCTCGGTGCTGCTGGTCACCGAGCCCACCGAGACCGCCACCGCCGCCGCCTTCGCGCACACCGCCGCGCTGGCCGGCCGGCCCGGGAACGCGGCGCCGCTGGCCGAGGCGGGCCGGCTGTTCGGCCGGCTCGCGCACCTGCTGGACGCCGCCGAGGACCAGCACGCCGACGCCACGAGCGGCGCCTGGAACCCGCTGAGCGCCACCGGCACCGACCGCGCCGAGGCCGAGCGGCTCTGCCGGGACGCCGTGCACGGCATCCGGCTCGCCCTGCGGGACGTCGAACTGGCCGACCGCACCCTGGTGCACGTGTTGCTCGCGCACGAGACCGAGCGCGCCGTCGAGCGGGTCTTCGGCCGGGCCGGTCACACCGCCTGCCGGACCGGGGCGAAGGACGGCGGCGGTACCCCGCTCGCCGCCAACCCGTACCAGGCACCGCCGCAGCAGGACCCGGACCAGGCTCCGCCGCAGGAGCCCGGAGCACCGGTCCCGCCGTGGGTTCCGCAGGGCCCCGGCTTCACCCCGCCCGGCGCGCCGCCGCCGAACGGCCGCAACCTGCTGGCCGGTTGCGCCGCGTGGGCGCTGATGGCCTGCACCTGCCAGCTGCTCTGCTGCAACCACAACGACCCGTTCTCCGGCGAACCCCGCGAGGGCTTCTGCGCCCGGCACGACTGCTGCGACATCGGCGAGTGCTGCTGCGACGGGTGCCAGTGCTGCGGGGAGAACGCGAGCTGCTGCGGCGGGTGTTGCGACGGCTGTGACGGCTGCGACTGCGGCTGCGACTGCTGAGCACCACCGCCGGGGCACGCCCCCAGGGGGAGCCGGACCGCGCCGGACGGCGTGCCCGGGACCGGTCCGGCTCCCCCTCGCGGCGTACCGGCGCTCCACCGGCGGAGCGACGTGCCGATGGCCCGGGCGAACCTAACGTGGCGTCATGTCGAAGAACCGACGGTGGCGTTCCGCCGCCCTGACGATCATGTCCACCACCCTGGTCCTCGCGCTGGCCGGACCGGCCACCGCGCTGGCCGGCGCGGCCCCGGCCGCACCCCTGAACGTGGCCGCCGCCGCAGCCGGCGGCACCGCCCACTCCGCGAGGCCGCTGGTGCCCGCCCCGACCGCGCACCGGCCGGTCGGGACGGCGTCCGTCCGCCTGGTCGACGCGAGCCGCCCCGACCCGTGGCGCGCCGACGCGCCGACGCGTGAGCTGATGGCCACCTTCTGGTACCCGGCGGACTCGCCCCGCGGCGCCCACGCGCCCTACATATCGCCGAAGTTGTCCCGCGCCCTGTACGACCTGGACGAGCCCGCCACGATCCGGACCAACGCCGTGGCCGACGCCCGGCCGGCCGCCGGACGGCACCCGCTGATCCTGCTCTCCCCCGGCTTCGGGATGAGCCGCAGCACGCTCACCGCCCTCGGCGAGGAGTTCGCCGCCCGGGGTTACGCGGTGGCCGCCGTCGACTCCACCTACGAGACCTCGGTGGAGTTCCCCGACGGCCGGATCGAGTCCTGCCTGGCCTGCGGACTGGAGGGGAAGGACCCGGAGTTCGGCGCGAAGTCCTCCCGCGCCCGGGCTGCCGACCTGCGCTTCGTGCTCGACAAGCTGACCGCGCCGGGGCACGGCGGCCCGGTCCGCGGCCTGAGCATCGACGCCTCGCGGGTCGGCGCCGCCGGGCACTCGCTCGGCGGGGCGGCCGCCCTGGAGGCGATGCGCGAGGACCCGCGGATCAAGGCCGCCGCCAACCTGGACGGCAGCATCTGGATCCCGGCAGGGGACGACACCGGGCGCCCGGCCCTGCTGTTCAGCGCCGGGGTCGGCGCTTCACCGGAGGCCACCCAGAACTGGGAGGACAACTGGAAGCGGTTCACCGGCCCCCGCTACTGGGTGGAGATGCCCACCGCCGGGCACCTGTCGTTCTCCGACGAGCACTGGCTGGTCGACAACCTCGGCCTGCGTGACCAACTGCCCCCGGACACCTACCGGGAGAGCTTCGGCACCATCAACGGGAACCGCGCGCTCGCCGCCACCCGCGCCTACCTGGGCGCGTTCTTCGACCGGCACCTGCTCGGCCGACCGGCCCCGCTGCTCGACCGGCCCTCGCGCGCCTTCCCCGAGGTGCGCTTCACCAAGTAGCCCGCGGTCGCCGCCCGTCCGCGCGCCGCGCTGCCACAGCGGCAGCACCGCGACGCGCGCGGCCGGGCGGTGCTCATCCATCGCGGCCCGGCGCCGTTCTCGCCGCCGGAACCACCCCGGTGCGGCGGTCCGCCGCCAGCGAGTCCTCCAGCCGGGCCAGCAGCACCCGGAAGCGGTCCGCGTCCTCGGCCGTCATCCGGCCGCCCTCGGCCGGGGCCCGCACGCCCCGGTCCACCGTCGTTCCCTCGTTCATGCCCCGACGGTAGGGCCTGACGATCAACGTCGGATAAACGGAGCGGCAGTTGTCGCTACGCGCGCCCGAGCACCCGGTCCACGGTGATCTCGATGACCACCCGGTCCGGGTTCACCCGCGGCTCGCGGTAGCGCTCGGCATACCGGCGCTCCGCCTCGGCCACCTCCTGCGGCGCGTCGCGCACCACGGCGACGCCCTCCAGCGTCGACCAGCGCGCCCGGTCCACCTGGCAGACCGCCACCCGCTGCCCGGCCTCCCCGGCCGCCAGCACGTTACGCACCTTGCGGCTGGTGCGGCTGCTGATCACCCGCGCGACGCCGGTCCCGGGATCGAACGTCACGCCCACCGGCACCACGTGCGGAGACCCGTCCGGGCGGTGGGTGGTCAGGGTGGAGATGTGCCGCTCCCGCCAGAAGGCGAGGAAGGCGTCGTCGAGCGCACGCGGGTCATGGGCCATGGCCGCGATCGTACGTGCCCGGGCCCGGCGGCGGACCGCCGGGCCCGGGCCTCGGGCACCCCCGCGCGCTCAGTGGCCGCGGGTGATCCAGTCCTGGAGGGACGGGGCCTCGGCGCCGATGGTGGTCGGGTCGCCGTGGCCGGTACGGACCACCGTGTCCGCGGGCAGCGTGAGCAGCCGCTCGCGGATGGAGTCGATAATCGTCGGGAAGTGCGAGAACGAGCGGCCGGTGGCGCCCGGGCCGCCGTGGAAGAGGGTGTCGCCGGTGAACACCGTGCCGAGGTCCGGCGCGTACAGGCAGACCGCGCCGGGAGCATGGCCGGGGGTGTGCAGCACGGTCAGCCCGGTGCCGGCGACCTCGATCCGCTGTCCGTCGGCGAGTTCGCCGTCGGGGAGGCGTTCCGGGTGGGTGAGCTTCCACAGCGGCAGGTCGTCCGGGTGGAGCAGGATCGGCGCGCCGGTGCGCGCCGCGAGCTCCGGGGCGGCGTCGATGTGGTCGTTGTGCGCGTGGGTGGAGACGATGGCGAGCAGCCGGCGCCCGGCCAGCGCCCGCTCGATCGCGGCGGCGTCGTGGGCCGCGTCGATCACCACGGCCTCGGTGTCGTCGCCGACGATCCAGACGTTGTTCTCCACCTCCCAGCTGCCGCCGTCGAGCTCGAAGGTGCCGGCGGTGACGAGCCGGTCGATGCGGGCGGTCGTGTCGCTCACAGGACCACCACCGAACGGAGCACGTCACCCTGGTGCATGCGCTCGAACGCCTGCTCCACCGCGTCGAGCCCGATGGTCTCGCTGACGAAGGCGCCGAGGTCCAGACGGCCCTGGAGGTAGAGGTCGATCAGCATCGGGAAGTCCCGGGAGGGCAGGCAGTCGCCGTACCAGGAGGACTTCAGCGCGCCGCCGCGCCCGAACACGTCGAGCAGCGGGAGCTCCAGCTTCATCTCCGGAGTCGGCACGCCGACCAGGACGACGGTGCCGGCCAGGTCGCGGGCGTAGAAGGCCTGCTGGTAGGTCTCCGGGCGGCCGACCGCCTCGACGACCACGTCCGCGCCGTGGCCGCCGGTCAGCTCGCGGATCGCCTCGACCGGGTCGGTGTTCTTCGAGTTGACGGTGTGGGTGGCTCCGAGCTTCTCGGCGGTGGCGAGCTTGCGGTCGTCGATGTCCACCGCGATGATCTTCGACGCGCCGGCCAGCCGCGAGCCCAGCACGGCAGCGCCGCCGACACCGCCACAGCCGATCACCGCGACCGTGTCGCCGCGGCCGACGTTGCCGGTGTTGATCGCGGCGCCGATGCCCGCCATCACGCCGCAGCCGAGCAGACCGGCGACCGCCGGGTCGGCGGCCGGGTCGACCTTGGTGCACTGGCCGGCGGCGACCAGGGTCTTCTCGGCGAACGCGCCGATGCCCAGCGCCGGGGACAGCTCGGTGCCGTCGAGCAGCGTCATCCGCTGCTTGGCGTTGTGGGTGTTGAAGCAGTACTGGGACCGGCCCCGCTTGCAGGCGCGGCACTGGCCGCAGACGGCGCGCCAGTTGAGGACGACGAAGTCGCCGGGCTCGACCTCGGTGACGCCCTCGCCGACCGTCTCCACGATGCCCGCGGCCTCGTGGCCGAGCAGGAACGGGAACTCGTCGTTGATCCCGCCCTCGCGGTAGTGCAGATCGGTGTGGCACACGCCGCAGGCCTGGATCCGCACCACCGCCTCGCCCGGCCCGGGGTCGGGCACGACGATCGTCGTCACCTCCACGGGCGCACCCTTGGCGCGCGCGATGACTGCCTTGACCTGCTGGCCCATCCGGTTCCACCTCCGTCGGCCGGTGCCGCTCTGCACCGGCGTGACCTGCGTCGACACGGTCGGTCGACACGAGTCGGACGACTCGCCCACGAAGCGTAGCGCCCGGTCCGGCGGCGGGTCGGGGAGCGTCCCGGGTGATCCGGCTCACCGCGGCGGCCCACCACGGGGCGCACCACGGGGCGCGCGATCACCGCCGAGCGCCCCCTTGCCGTCGCCGCGTCCTCACCATGCCCACGGTTCCCGGGCGTTGGCCGGAAAGCTCGCTGACGACGGACCGTCGCCCACGTACGGTCGTAGCCAGTCCGGCACACCCGGCACACCCGTCGGCCGGCCCGCCCGTCCCCCGCGCACCGCCCGGATCCACCCCCCGCCGGCCGCCGTCCGCGGCGGCCACCGCCCTGGAGACTGGAGTACGGATGTCCGCCGACAACAGTGCCACCGGTGCCGGAACCGGTACCGCCACTCCCCCCGGCCCGGCCCCGGCCGTGCTGCCGCCGCTGCACTGCCTGCGCCTGACCGCGCCCGGACCGCCCCGACTGGCCGCCCTGCCCACCGGCACCCCGGTCTGGCTGGTCAGCCGGCACAGCGACGTCCGGCAGGTGCTCACCGACCCGCGCCTGGGCCGCGCCCCGCTCCACACGCCGGACGCCCCGCCGCTCACCCTCACCCCCAACCTGCTCGACGACCCGAACGGGCTGCTCAACATCGACGGCGTCGAGCACCAGCGGCTGCGCCGCACCGTGCAGCGGGCGTTCACCCCGCGCGCCATCGCCCGCTGGCGCCCCTGGGTGGCCTCGGTGGTCGAGGGCCTGATCGACGAGCTGATCGACGAAGGCTCGCCCGCCGACATCGTCGCCGGCTACACCCGTCCGCTGCCGGTGGCCGTGATCAGCCGGCTGATGGGCCTGGACCTCCTCGACAGCAAGCGCCTGGAGCACTGGAGCGACCACGCCCTGGCCACCACCGCGTTCACGGCGCAGGCCATCCGCACCGCCATGGACGAGTTCGCCGCGTTCGGCGCCGAGGTCGTCGCCGAGCGGCGCGCCGCGCCCGGCGACGACCTGGTCAGCAGCCTGCTGGCGGCCGCCGCCGACACCCCCGGGATCACCGAGGAGCAGATCGTCACGCTGGTCATCGGCCTGGTCGTGGCCGGGCACGAGACCACCATGACCTCGCTCGGCAACGCCCTCGTCTACCTCCTCGGCGAGGGCCGCGACGCCTGGGAGCAGCTCGCCTCCGACGAGCAGAGCGCGGCCGCCGCCACCGAACAGCTGCTGCGGGTCGTCCCGCTGGGCGACGCCGACGTGCTGCCCGGCCTGCTGCGGCGGGCCGCGGAGGACGTCGAGATCGGCGGGGTGCGGATCCCCGCCGGCAGCGTGGTCGCGGCCGACGTCAACGCCGCCAACACCGACCCCGGGGTGTTCACCGGGGACCTGCTGACCGAGCTGTTCTCCCCGCTCGCCGCGCCGATGTACACCTTCGGCGCCGGACCGCACCACTGCCTGGGCGCCTGGCTGGCCCGGATGGAGCTGGAACTCGCCCTGCACCGGCTGGCCCGGCGGCTGCCCGCGCTGCGGCTCACCGCGCCGCAGGAGGCCATCGACTGGCGTCGCGGCCTGCTGACCCGCAGCCCGCAGCGGCTGCAGGTCTCCTGGTGACCGGCCACGGCACGGCCGGGACCGGGCCGGAGGTGATCGTCCAGGTCGACCGCGACCGGTGCATCGGCTCGGGCATGTGCGCGTTGACCGCGCCCGGCTCGCTGGCGCTCGGCGCCGACGGCCTCGCGCGGCCGTTGCGCGAGCAGCCGACCGGCGCCGCCGGGGAACCGCTCACCCCGGAGCTGGCCGACGCCGTCGACTACTGCCCGGTCGAGGCGCTCACCCTGTACGGCGCCCGCGACGGACGCCGGATCAGCCCGGCCGGGTGACCGTCCTGCCGGGCTGACCGTCCGTCGGCGCCGCGCCCCGACCGGCGCGGCGCCGACGGCACCGGGGGCAGCCGGGGGCGGCCGGGGGTCAGCGGGCCCGTTCCAGCGCGCGCCGCACCTCGGCCGCCGGGTCGCCCTCGTGGTACGGGCGCTCGCTGTCCTCGATGTGGTCCAGGAACTCCTGGTACCGCAGCGCGTACCCGAGGTGGAACAGCGGAGGGGCCAGCTCCAGCGCCCGCTCCGGCGCGCAGCCCGGCACCCGCTCGCGCCAGGCCCGCGCCCATTCCCCGGCCAGCTGGGCCCACCGCTCCCCGGACACGAACGCCCGGGGCCGCAGCGCGTCGGCCACCGGGTGGCCGAGGCAGGCGTCCGCGAAGTCGAGGACCACCGGTGCGCCGCCGTCGGAGCGCCAGTTGCCCGGGTGGAAGTCGCCGTGCAGCACCGTCTCCGGCAGCCCGCAGGCGGCCAGCTCCTCGACCAGCGCGGGCAGCCGCCCGGCCAGCACCCGGGCGTCGGCAAGCTCCCCGGCCGTCAGCTCCGACCCGGCGGCGAGCCGGTCGAGCAGCCCGGGGACGGCGGCGGCCAGCGCGCGCGGGGTACGGTCGGGCAGCCCCGCCGCGGCGGCCCGGCCGTCGGCCGCGAGCGTGGCCTGCGCGGCGACCAGGCGCGGTACGACGTCCGCCACCACCGCCTCCGACGGGCCCCAGCAGTCCTCCCCGGGCACCTCGTCCAGCAGCACCCGCCCCTCGGCCGGGTCGGCGGCGAGCACCACCGGCACCAGCGCCGGGTCGGCGGCGCCGAACAGCGCGATCGCCTCCGCCTCACGGGCGTTGAACGCCGGGTTGACCACCTTCAGCCAGACCGGGCCGGTGGCCGTCGGCAGCCGGAACAGGCCGGACAGGTTCCAGCTGCGGACCTGCCCGGCGCGCCCGGTGACCGGCCGTCCGGCCGCCGCAAGCGCCCGCTCCGCCCAGTCGAGCGCCGCCCGCAGCCCCTGCGGCGTCGCCCAGCCGGCCCGCCGCTCGGCCGGCCCCAGCAGCGCCGCGGTCCCGGCGTCCGCCGGCCGCGCGGCCCGTCCGGCCGGGCGCTCCAGCGCCTCCACGTGGTACACCGGGTGCCCGCCGCGGCCACCCTCCCCGCCGGTCACCGCGACCAGCCGGACCACCACCACCGGCACCCCGACCTCGCCCGAGACCCGCTCCACCACCGACCCGACCGACGACCACCACGGCTCCCCCACCTCGAAGGGACCCACCGGCCCGAGGTAGTCGCCCCCGTGGGTGAGATGGACACCGACCGTCCGCACATCCGCTTGATTCACCGTGGCAGGTTCCCGCACCCGCCCCACCCACGCGACCGGTTTTCCGGCCGGGGGTCCGGTCGGGGCGGCGGTCCCACAGGCAGACACCGGTGCCGGGGCATGCTCCGATCCGCGGCGGACGGTCGCGGATCGGATCATGACGAGGGCACCACCGAGCCGTCGCGCGAACGCCCCCGACGGCCCCGCCGCCCGGCACCCCACAACCTCCCCCGGCACACGCCGACACCCGGGCGGCCACCGCGCCTGCCGGGCGACACCGCTGGACGGCGCCACCCTCCACCGCCACGACCCATGGGGCATCATTCATCCCATGGAGCGGGTCGTGGATCTTGACCAGGCAGCCGCCGAGGTGGCTGCGCGCGCACCCCGGTGGGAGGCCGCGGGACTGCTGGTGGGCCGGGTGACGTGGCGTGAGGGCGGCACGTGGCCGCAGGGGCTGGAGACGGACCGGGCGCGGGTGGCCGATCCCGACTCGATCGGCGTGCTGCTCTCCGGCCCCGCGGACACCCTGCTGTCGGTGGTGCTCTTCCGGGGCGGCTGGGCCGATGTCGACCATGTCGCCGGCCCGGACGACGACGGTGTGCTCCCGGGTGCGGGCATCGACTCGGCGGCGGCCTTCGGTTCGCGGCTCGACGCCTGGACCGCCCGGGTGTTCGGTAGGCCGGGGGCCTGATCCCGGCCCACCCGGCGGCCCCCTGCCCTACGGGATGGCCACCGCCGCGCCGGAGACGCGGACGCGTGGGGCCGCCGAGTGCAGGTCGACGTGCAGCACGCCGGGGCGGCCGAGGTCCTCGCCCTGGTGGAGGGTGACGGCGGGCGGGGCGCCGGCGGGGTCGAGGGCGCGCAGGTAGGCGCCGAAGGCGGCGGCCGCCGCGCCGGTGGCCGGGTCCTCGACGACGCCGCCGACCGGGAACGGGTTGCGGACGTGGAAGACGTCGGGGCCGGCGCGCCAGACCAGCTGGAGGGTGACCAGGTCACGGGCGGTCATGAAGGCGGCGAGGCCGTCGAAGTCGTACGCGAGCCGGGCCAGCCGCTCACGGGTGGCGGCGGCCAGCACCAGGTGCCGGGCGCCCGCGTAGGCGCAGCGGGGCGGCAGCGCGGGGTCGAGGTCCTCGGGTGCCCAGCCGAGCAGGGCGAGCGCCTCGGTGACGTCGGCCGCGTCCACCTCGGTGACCTGCGGCTCGACGCTGGTGAGGGTGGCGCGCAGGCCGCCGTCGGGGTCCTCGGCGACCTCGACCGGCACCTCGCCCGCCGCCGTGCGGTAGAGGTAGTCTCCCGGGCCGACTCGTTCGGCCAGTGCCACGGCGGAGGCGACGGTGGCGTGGCCGCAGAACGGCACCTCGGTGAGCGGGCTGAAGTAGCGCACCGCGTAGCCGCCCGCCGGGTCGGGGGTCAGGAAGGCGGTCTCCGAGTAGCCGACCTCGGCCGCGATCGCGAGCATCCGCTCGCCGGACAGGCCGGCCGCGTCGAGCACCACGCCCGCCGGGTTGCCGCCCGCCGGGTCGGCGGCGAAGGCGGCGTAGCGCAGGATCTCGGGTGCGCCGGGGGCGGCGTCGTCACTGGTCATGACCGCTCGAACGTGCCCCGTCGGCTCCGTGTTCCCCGTCACCGCAGCACCGCTTCCAGCAGGTCGGTGCCGAGCCGGGCGCTGCCGGCCAGGTCGAGCTGGTAGTGCATGTACCGCCCGCGCCGATGGGTGGTCAGCAGGCCGGCCTTGCGGAGCACCGCAAGGTGCCGGGACACCTCGGGCGCGCTGATCTGCCAGGCGGCGGCGAGCTCGCCGGTGGTGTGCGGGCCGCGGGCGATGGTGCGGGCGAGCCGGAGCCGGACGGGGTGGGCGAGCGCCTCCAGCCGCTGCTGGACCACCGCGAGCGAGACCGGTTCGGTCCCGCCGCCCTCCTCGGCGACGGGGTACTGCACCACCGGCCGCCAGCCGGGCGCCGAGACCACCAGCAGGTGCGGCCGGCCGAAGGCGGTCGGGACGAAGGTGACGCCGCCGCCGGCGGTCCCGCTGGTGGTGTTGTCCTGCAGCTTGTCGACGACGATCCGGCGCCGTCCCTCGCCGGTGTCCTCCAGCTGCACCGAGGAGGAGACGGCGGCCAGTGCCTCGGCCGCGCCGTGCCGTACCAGCAGGTCGGTCTTGCGGCGGGCGTCGGAGGCCAGTTCGGGCAGCACCCGGCGCCAGGCGTCGGCGAATAAGGCGTCCGCGCAGTCCTCCAGCAGCCGCCGGACCAGCGCCCGGACGGCGGGCGGGTCGGTGAGCAGCCGGTCGGCGAAGTCGGCCTGCCGGGGGCCGCGGGCCAGGGCCAGGTCGCGGGCCCGTTCCTGTGCGACCGGGTCGGTGAGCGGCGAGGCGAACCGGTGTGCCAGCCGGGAGGCGCCGCAGGTCATCACGAGGGCGGCGCGGACGTACTGCTCGTCGTCGATCCGGTCGACGGCGTCCAGTTCCGCGGCGAGGGTGGCGCCGGGCAGTCCGGGGACGAGGAAGTCGGCGCGCGAGGAGCGCCAGAGGAACTCCGCCTCGCCGAGCCGGTCGGCGAGCGCCGGCGGGACGGCGGCCGTGGTGCTCGCCGCCCAGCCGTGCAGGGTGGGGTGGTGCGCCGGTTCGGCGAGCACGTGCAGCATGGCGCTGAGCTCGGCCAGCGGGGAGGGGGTGAACAGCAGGCGCTCGTCGGGCAGGCCGGTGATGTCGATGGTCAGGCTCACGACTCCGATCCTGTCACCTGCGACGACGGCACCCGGCACCGATTGGCGGGACTCGTCAATCGACGTGCCCGCCGGGTGGGCGGGGGCCGACGGTACCGGTCATGAACCCGACCCGAACCCCACCGCACCGTTCCCCCGCCCCGGCCCCCACCCCGTCCCCCGTCCCACCCTCCGTCCCACCGGAGCCCCGCAGCGGACCGGCCGCCCTGCTCGGCCTGCTCACCGCCGCGGGCGGCCCGCGCTACGCGGCCGCGCTGCTGGTGGACGCGCTCGGCACCGGCCTGCTGCGGCCGTTCCTGCTGCTCTACGGCATCGGCGTGCTCGCCCTGGACGCGGGGACGGCCGGCCTCGCGATGTCCGCCGGGATGGTCGCGGGCCTGCTCGTCCTCCCGCTCACCGGCCGGTGGATCGACCGGGGCGCCCGCAGCCTGCCGGCGGCGGCGACCCTCCTGGTGCGGGCGGCCGGAGCGGTGACGCTGCTGCTGTCCGACGGCACGCCGGGGTTCGTGGCGGCGGCCGTGCTGCTCGGGGTGGGCAGCCAGTCCTGGCCCGCCACCCACGCCGCCGTCGTCACGACGCTCACCGAGGGCCGCACCCGGGACGCCGCCTTGGCGGCCGGGCGGACGCTGCGCAACGCCGGAATGGGCGCGGGCGCGCTGCTGGCGACCCTCGCGGTGGCGGGCGGCCCGGCGACGCTGCGGATGCTCGCCGGAGTGACCGCCGTGGGGTGCCTGCTGTCGGCGGTGCTGGTGCACTCGCTGCGGGTGTCCGCGCCCCGGATGCCGTCGGCCCCTGTCGTGTCCGAGGGTCCTGCCGCGTCCGGGAGCCCTGCGGGAACCGAGCCCGCCGCGGCCCCGGCGCTGCGCCGGATCACCCTGCTCAGCGTGGCCAACCTGCCCTTCGCCTTCTCCTTCGACGTCCTGGAGGTGGCCCTGCCGGCGCTGCTGGTACTGCACCTGCACACCTCCGCGGCCTGGTCCTCGGGCATCTTCGTGGGCAACACCGTGCTGGTGATCACCCTCCAGCTGGCCGTGGTGCTCCGCCTCGCCCACCGCTCCCGGCACACCCTGCTGGCCGTCGGCGGCACCGCGCTCGCCCTCTCCTACCTGGGCTTCTGGGCGGCCGGCGGGATCGGCGGCACCGCCGGGGCGTCCGCCGTGGCGGTGGTGTCGGTGCTCTTCACCCTCGGCGAGATCCTCTACTCCGGTTCGGGCACCGCCCTGGTCGCCGCGAGCGCGCCGCCGCACCTGCTCGGCCGTGCCCTGGCCCGCTGGGAGCTGTCGATGGGTGTCGGCCGAGCGCTCGCCCCGGCCGTCCTCACCGCCCTGCTCGGCGTCGGACCCGGCGTCCTGTGGCCGTCCCTCGCCGCCGTCACCCTCCTCGCCGCGGCCGCCGTCGCCCGCCTCCGCCCGGCCGGCTGAGGACCGGCACGGCGGCCCGGCACGGCGGACCGGGTTGCGGCCCGGGGTGCGGGCGGGCCCCCGGTCGCCGATCCTGGGCGGCGAGGCACGCGCGCGCACGCGCCCGGCTCCGGTCGTGAGGAAGGACACCGCATGAGCGCCCTCGACTTCGAGGTCATCGACAGCCCGGACAGCTCGCTCGACAAGACCTCCGTGCTGGTCACCGGGCCGCAGGACGCGCTGCTGGTGGACGCCGGGTTCACCCGGTCCGACGGGCGGCGGCTGGCGGAGCGGGTGAAGGCGAGCGGGAAGCGGCTGACCACGGTGTTCGTCAGCCACGGCGACCCGGACTTCTACTTCGGCGCCCAGGAGCTGCAGGACGTCTTCCCGCAGGCCCGGTTCCTGGCCACCGCGTCGACGGTCGAGCACATCCAGGAGACCTTCGACGCCAAGAAGCGGGCCTGGGCGCACCTGGGGCCGGAGCTGCCGACCCGGCTGGTGCGCCCGGAGGTGCTGCACGGCGACGAGTTGGTCTTCGAGGGGCACCGCTTCGAGCTGCGCGGCGCGGACTTCCACCTGCCGGACCGGCACTACCTGTGGCAGCACCACCACCGCACGGTGCTCGGCGGCGTGCTGCTGTTCCAGGGACTGCACGTGTGGACGGCGGACACGCCGACGCCGGAGCAGCGGGCCGCCTGGATCGACCTGCTGGACGGCATGGCGGCGCTGGAGCCGGCGTTCGTGGTGGCCGGGCACCGCACGGACGGCGCGCCGACCGACACCTCTTCGATCGACCACACCCGCGACTACCTGCGGGCCTTCGAGACGGAGATCGGCCGGGCACCGGACGCGGCGGCGGCCAGGGCGGCGCTGGAGCGGCGCTTCCCGGAACTGGGCATGCCACTGGCGGTCGACCTCGGCACGAAGGTCGCCAAGGGCGAGCTGAGCTGGGGCTGAGCGCGATGATCGAGATCCCGAGGTCCGAGGCCGCCTTCGCGGAGTCCGACGCCCCGGCCGACGTGGTCCGCCGCCAGTACCTGGCCTCGGCGCGCGGCGATCTGGGGGCACTGCGGAGCACGCTCGCCGACGACGTGGAGTGGACCGAGATGGCCGGTTTCCCGCTGGGCGGCACCTACCGCACGCCGAAGGGCGTCACCGGCGGGGTGATGGAGCGGCTGGCCGCCGAGTGGGAGGACTGGACGGCGCACGACGACCGGTACGTGGTGGCGGGCGAGGAGGTGGTGGTGCTGGGCCGGTACACGGCGGTGCACAAGGCCACCCGCCGGCCGCTGGCGGTGCGGGTGGCGCACCACTTCACGGTGCGCGGCGGGCGGATCGTGCGGTTCGAGCAGTTCACCGACACCGCGCTGGTCCGGGACGCGATGACGGCCTGAAGCCCTGACGCCCTGACCAGCGCGTCACCCGTTCGGGGGAGCCCGCGCGGCGCGCCGCACGCGCTCTCGACAGCTCCCCCGGCCGGCGGCAGGCTGTCCGTGATTTCCGCCGGAGAACGAGGAGTTCACCATGAGCACGGACAGCAGCGGCACCGGAGGCGGCGGGCGGGAGCGCCCCTTCGTGATCGTCGGCGCCTCCCTCGGCGGCGCCAAGGCCGCGCAGGCGCTGCGCGAGGCCGGGTACACCGGTGGCATCGTGCTGATCGGCGACGAGCACGAGCGCCCGTACGAGCGTCCGCCGCTCTCCAAGGGCTATCTGCTCGGCAAGACCGACCGGGAGAAGATCTACGTCCATCCGCCGCAGTGGTACGCCGAGCACGACGTGACACTGCGGCTGGGCACGCCGGTGGTCGCGATCGACCCGGCGGGGCACACGGTGACGCTGGCCGACGACGGGCGGGTGGAGTACGCGAAGCTGCTGCTGACCACCGGCTCGGTACCGCGCCGGCTGCCGGTGCCCGGGGCGGAGCAGGAGGGCGTGCACTACCTGCGACGGGTGGAGGACAGCGAGCGGATCCGCGGGGTGTTCCGCGAGGGCGCCCGGGTGGTGGTGATCGGCGCGGGCTGGATCGGGCTGGAGACGGCGGCCGCGGCACGGACGGCGGGCGCCGAGGTGACGGTGCTGGAGGCGGCCGAACTGCCGCTGCTTCGGGTGCTGGGCCACGAGGTGGCGCAGGTCTTCGCCGACCTGCACCGCGACCACGGCGTGGACCTGCGATTCGGCGTGCAGGTCACCGAACTGACCGGCGAGGGCGGCCGGGTGACCGGTGTCCGGCTGGCGGACGGAACGACGGTGGCGGCGGACGCGGTGGTGGTGGGCATCGGCATCGCCCCGACCACCGCGCTCGCCGAGGCGGCCGGCCTGACGGTCGACAACGGCATCAAGACCGACGAGCACCTGCGCACCTCCGACCCCGACATCCACGCGGCCGGTGACGTCGCCAACGCCTACCACCCCCTCTTCGGCCGCCACCTGCGCGTCGAGCACTGGGCCAACGCCCTCAACCAGCCGCAGACCGCCGCCCGGGCGATGCTCGGCGAGGACGCGGTGTACGACCGTGTCCCCTACTTCTTCACGGACCAGTACGACCTCGGCATGGAGTACACCGGCTACGTCGAACCCGGCGGCTACGACCGCGTGGTGTTCCGCGGCGACCCGGCCACCCGCGAGTTCATCGCCTTCTGGCTCTCCGAGGGCCGGGTCCTGGCCGGCATGAACGTCAACGTCTGGGACGTCACCGACCCGATCCGCGAACTGGTCCGCTCCGGCCGCCCGGTGGACGTGAAGGCCCTCGCCGACCCGACCGTCCCCCTCACCGATCTCTGAGCGGCTCCGGGTACGCCGAACGGCCCGCTCCCGGAAGGCTGTTTCCGGGAGCGGGCCGTTCTGATTCGCGGTGGTCGGGTGTCAGGCGACCGGCGGGAACGCCTCGGCGTCCGGCTTCAGCAGCTGGCCGGCGGCCGGGGCCTTCTGGTTCACCAGGTAGTCGGTGACCAGCTTGCCGAGCTCCTTGCTGCGGCCGACGGCGCAGTGCTCGACGACGTCGACCGACACCAGCACCGCGTTGCCCAGCTGGCGCTGCATGCGCTGGGAGAAGGTGTAGTTGGTGGCCGGGTCATAGAGGTTGCCGACGACCATCACCGGGGTGGCGGTCTTCTTGTTCCACGGGCCGGTGAAGCGCTCGGCGTCGCGGGCCGGGGCCGGCCAGCTGGAGCAGGTCGGGCCGTCGAAGGCCTGGTAGCGGCCGAAGGTCGGCGACTCCTTCTCCCAGGCCTTGGCCAGGTTGACGAAGGTCCACGGGTTGGACGGGTACGGCTTGTCCTGGCAGTTGACGCCGTAGTAGGAGTCGTCGGCGGAGTACGCGGTCTCCGGCAGGGCCTCGCGCAGCGCGTTCGGCACCTCCGTCGCGAGCACCTTGGCGTCCTCGACGGCGGCCGGGTCGACCGGCGTGACCGGGGCCAGGCCCTGGGCGGCGGCGGCCGGGGCGTTGACGACCGAGTAGAGCGCCTGGAGGGACTTGGCCAGCGGCGCCTGACGGCTCTGCGCGTACAGGGCGTTGGCGACCTGGCCGGTGAAGCTGGAGAGGGTGACCTGGGTGCCGTCCGGCAGGGTGGCCGGGCCGGTGCGCAGGCGGTCGCGGAGCGAGTCGAACTTGGTGCGGGTGTCACCGTCGCCGAAGGCGCAGCGCGGGGCGCCCGCGGTCTGGCAGCGCTTGAGGTACTCGGCGAGGGCGACCTCGAAGCCGGTGGCGCGCTGGCGGTCGTACTCGACGCCGTTGTGCATCCGCAGGTTGGGGTCGACGTTGCCGTCGACGATCAGCGCGCGGACCTTGTCCGGGTACATGCCGGCATAGGTGGCGCCGATCAGGGTGCCGTAGGAGAAGCCGACGAAGTTCAGCTTGGTGTCGCCGACGGCGCGGCGCATCCGGTCGAGGTCGCGGACCACGTTGATGGTCGACATGTGCTCGATGAGCGGGCCGGCGTTGCGCGAGCAGGCGTCGCTGTAGTCCTCGGTGGCGTCGATGGTCTGGGCTATCTCGGCCTTGGTCACCGGGACGCCGACCATCCGGTCGTTGACGCCGGCGGCCTCCTCGTCGGTGGTGAAGCACTTCAGCGGGTTGCTGCGCTCCACGCCGCGCGGGTCGAAGCCGATCTGGTCGAAGCGGTCCTGGACGTCCTTGCCGAAGCGGGTGGTGGTCGCCCACATGTAGCCGCTGCCGCCCGGCCCGCCGGGGTTGATGAAGAGCGAGCCGATCCGCTTGGCCGGGTCGCTCGCGCGGCGGCGCATCATGGCGATGCCGGTGGTCTCGCCGTTGGGGTGGTCGTAGTCGAGCGGCACCTGGTAGACGGCGCAGTCGTAGATCTTCGGGTCCGGCTGGGTCGGGTCGGGGTTGCACGGCTTCCAGTCGACCGGTGCCACCTTGGCCTCGGGCGCCGGGCCGGCGGACGGGGCGGCGACGGCCGCCGCGGCCGATCCGGCGACGAGGGCGAGGGCACTGGTGACAGCCAGTGCCACGCTGGTGATACGGGACACGAAACCTCCTCCGGTTCTGCAAACCCGCACAGCCTGTCAGTACTCGATCAGCAGGGGAAGACGTGTGCGACGGGAGATTCTTGCGGGATCGGCCCGAGGGGTCGTCAATCCGTCGTTCCAGCGGCTGATTGACGGGAAACAGTGCGGTCGATGGCTGAAGATCATCATTCACCGTATGCTCTGGCAGGCCGTCATGGGTCTCAGCAGGCCTCGGTGAGCGCCCCGGTGGTGACCGGCGTCCGCCACGGGCGGTCGCGCTCGGCCCGGCGCACGGCCGGGCCCATCGCGCAGCCGGCGGCCAGGAAGAGCCCGCCGAGCAGCAGCCAGCCCGGGCCGCCGCCGTCCAGCAGCAGCGTGGTCAGCAGCAGCGGTCCGGCCGTGCGGGCCACCGCCACGCCGGTGCCGAAGAAGCCCTGGTACTGGCCGAGCCGGTCGGCCGGGGCGAGGTCGAAGGCGATCTGCCAGGACCCGGCGGACTGCTTCATCTCGCCGACCACCTGGAGCACCGCCCCGGCCACCAGCAGCGCCGCCGTCGCCCAGAGCGGGACCGCCGCGGCGGACAGCGCGAAGACCGCGCACGAGGCGAGCAGCACCGCCCCGGCCTGCCGGACGGTCCGGGCGGCCGAGCGCAGTCCGGTGACGGCGCGGGCGGTGCGGACCTGGAAGAGCGTCACACCGAGGGTGTTGAGCACGAACAGGCCCGAGCCGAGCCAGCCGAGCTGCGGGGCCCGGTCGGCGATCCACAGCGGGATCACCAGGCTGAGCAGCGGCATCCGCAGCAGCAGCACGGTGTTGACCAGCGCCACGACCACGTACCGGCGGTCCGCCAGGACCGCGAACCCGCCGTCCCGGGCCGGGCGGCCGGGGACGGTCCGCGACGTGGCCGGGGCCGACGCGGACGCCGCCGCGGGCGCCGACCCGGGCACGACCGGCAGCCGCAGCAGGAGCAGACCCGTCGTCAGGAAGCCCAGGGCGGTGAGCGCGAACGCGGCGCGGAAGGCGGCCCCGGTCCCGACGGTCAGCGCGACGCCGCCGAGCGCGGCGCCCACCGCCAGCCCGGCGTTGAGCGTGGCCTGCAGCCGGGCCAGCGCCGCCGTCCGCTCCCCCTCCGGGACCAGCCCGCCGACCAGCGCCTGCCGGGCCGCGCCCAGCCCGGACTGGGCGGTCGCGTAGAGGCAGGCGGCGGCCAGGAACGGCAGGAAGGAGCGGACCGTCAGGAAGGCGGCCACCACCACGGCCGTGCCGAGGGCGAGCGCCGCCGCCGTGCCGCGCGGTCCGCGCCGGTCGGCGAGGTGGCCGAGCGGCACCCCGGCGAGCGAGCCGATCGCCCAGGCCACCGCGAGGCCGAGGCCGAGCCGGGTGGGCGAGAGGCCGACGATCCGGGTGAAGTACAGCGCCGAGCTGGTGTAGTACGCGCCGTCGCCGATCGCGCTCACCAACTGTGCGACGGCGAGCTTGCGTTGGGCCGGGGAGGCGGGACGGAGGCGGAACGGCACGGTACTCCCTGGACGGTGGCGGGCGGTGTGGGACCCCCAGTCTCGAACACCGGCGGACCATTCGACAGGGCCAGTGATCATCGATGATCTTGGGCCACTTCGGCACCTCGGGGCGCCCGGGACACCCCCCGGCGCCCGCCGGTGCCCCCGTCCGCCCCCTCGGCCGGACGCGCGCCCCCGGGGCGCGGACCGCCGGACGGCTCCACGCCGCGCCGTACCCGGCGCGGACCGCGCCCTCCGTGTCCGTCCCGTCCGACGTCCGCTCAGCTGTCCGATCCCCTCCCCCGGCTGTCCGATCCCGTCCCGGAAAGCCGTGTTGACCGGCCAGTAGGGCCCTCCTATGCTCGTCCGCGTTCTCGTTCGCGATCGTGGACACGACCAAGACGTGCACGCCCCGCGAGCGCCGTCCGGCACCGGGGCGGGAGCGTCGCGGCTCCCGTCCGGCGGAAGCCGTCACCCGGCGAGAAGGGCTCTCCCATCAGCACCTCCACCGCGCCCCCGGGCGACCCGGGCCCCGCCGCCGAGCGGCGGCCCGCCGCCACGGACCGCCGCCGCTTCCTGACGTACCTGCTCGCCGCGCCGACCCTCACCGTCGCCGCCCGGGCCGGCCTCGACGCCGCCGCGCCCGCCACCGCCCGGGCCGCCGAGGCGGCGGTACCCGCGCGGCAGTCCACCGCCCCGGCCCCGCTGCTCGGACTGCCCGGCATCCCGGACATCGTCGACCTCGGCCAGGCGCTCCAGCTCGCCGGGCTGCCCACCTCGCACCTGCTCGTCCTGGAGATCACCGCCGCCGGCCGCGCCGTCCTCCACCTGCCCCGGCTGGAGGTCGGCCAGGGCCTCACCACCACGGTCGCGATGATGGTGGCCGAGGAGCTCGACGCCCGCCTCGCCGATGTCGAGGTCCCGCTCTCCGACAGCCGCCCCGACCTGCTGTTCAACCAGCTCACCGGCGCCTCCAACTCGGTCCGCACGCTGTACGACCCGGTGCGCGCCGTGGCCGCCGCCGCCCGCGCCCGGCTGGTCACCGCGGCCGCCCGGCGCTGGTCGCTGCCGGCCGGCACCCTGCGCACCGCCGACTCCGCCGTGCTCGCCCCCGACGGCCGCCGGGCCGGCTACGGCGAACTCGCCGTCGCGGCCGCCGACATCGCGGTGCCCGCCCTCCCCGCCACCCCCAAGCCCGCCGAGCAGCGCCGGGTGATCGGCCGCCCCACCGGCCGGATCGACGCCCGCGACATCGTCACCGGCCGCGCCAAGTACGCCGGCGACCTCGCCGTTCCCGGCGCGGTGCCGACCGTGGTCGCCCGCCCGACCACCATCAACGGCACCCTGGCCACCCTGGACGCCTCCGCCGCCCGCGCGATGCCCGGCGTGCTCGCCGTGGTGACGGTCCCGACCGGGGTCGCCGTCCTCGCCGAAACGTTCGACCAGGCGCTCAGGGCCCGCGACGCGCTGCGCACCAGCTGGCATCCCGGCCCGGTGGCCGCGCTCTCCGACGCCGACATCAGGCAGCGGCTGCGCGCCGCCCACGCCCCGTTCCTGGTGCCCCCGCTGCTCACCCAGTACGTGGACGGCGAGTTCGACTTCGCCTTCGTCAACCACGCGCCGATGGAGGTGCTGACGGCGATCGCCGACGTCCGTGCGAACCGCGCCGAGCTCTGGTTCGCCGCGCAGACCCCGATCGTCGCGCAGCAGACCATCGCCGCCGAACTCGGCCTGCCGCAGGACGCGGTGACGGTGCACGTGGTGCGCGGCGGCGGATCGTTCGGCCGCCGGCTGTTCTACGACGCCGCGCTGGAGGCCGCCCGGATCTCCCGCGCGGCCGGCCGCCCGGTCAAGCTGATGTGGACCCGCAACGACGACATGCGGCACGGCCGGATGCGCCCCGCCACCCACCACCGCGTCCGCGCCACCTACGGCCTCGGCCAGGTGCTCAGCTACGAGCACCGCGCCGCCACCGTGACGACCGACTTCGGCCACGGCCTCGGCGAGGCGCTCACCGCCGCCGGCTTCCAGCTGGAGGTCGCCGGGCTCTCCGTCGCCCAGGCGTTCTTCCTGCTCAGCCAGAGCAACCCGTACGACGTCGGAGTCCCCACCCAGGTGCTCGCCGAGGTGCCGCTGAGGATCCCGACCGGCAGCTGGCGCTCCGTCTACTCCGGCACCGTGCGGGTGGCCGACGAGATCATGACCGACGAGCTGGCCCGCCGCTTCGGTCAGGACCCGGTCGCCTTCCGCCGCGCCCGGCTGCGCGACCCGGCCGGGCGGGCCGTCCTCGACACGGTCGCCCGGGCCGGCCGGTGGGGCCGCGCCATGCCGGCCGGCCAGGCCCAGGGCGTCGGCTACCACGCCGAGAACGGCGGCCGCACCGCCTACCTGGTCGAACTCGACGCCTCGGAGCCCACCCAGCCCCGGGTCACCAAGGCGGTGATCGCCGCCGACCTCGGCACGGTGATCAACCCGACCGGCCTGGAGGCCCAGCTGACCGGCGCGCTGATCGACGGCATCTCGGTGATCCTGCAGGCCGGCAACCACATCGACCACGGCGCCGTCCGCGAGGGCAGCTACGGCGACTTCCACTACGCGCGGCAGAAGCACAGCCCGCCGGTGGTCGAGATCCACCTGCTGCCGCCGAGCGGACCGCCGGGCGGCGCGGGCGAACTCGGCGTCCCGGCGGCCTCCGCCGCGGTGGCCAACGCCTACGCCCGGGCGACCGGTACCGGCCCGCGCTCCTTCCCGATCAACTTCTGACCACCAGCAGAGTGTCCCCGCCCCACGCCCCCGCCCGCCGACCCCGAGGAACCCGCCCTCCCATGCCCAGCCACACCTTCGTCCTCAACGGCCGGCCGGTCACCGTCGAGGCACCGGACGACATGCCGCTGCTCTGGGTGCTGCGCGACAAGCTCGGCGTCACCGGTCCCAAGTACGGCTGCGGGGTCGGCGTCTGCCGCGCCTGCACCAGCCACCTGGACGGCGAGGAGATCCAGCCCTGCATCGTGGCGGTCAAGGACTGCGCGGACCGTCGGGTCACTACCATCGAGGGCCTCGCCGACGGCGACACCCTGCACCCCGTCCAGGAGGTCTGGCTGGAGTGCGACGTCGCCCAGTGCGGCTTCTGCCAGCCCGGCCAGATCATGACGGCGGTCGCCCTGCTGCGCCGCAACCCGGCGCCGACCGACGCCGACATCGACCGGATCCAGAACATCTGCCGCTGCGGCAGTTATCCGCGGATCCGCGAGGCCATCAAGCGGGCCGCCGCCCGCACCACCGCCGCGGGCGGCTGAGCGACCGGCCGAGCGGGTGGCCGAACCACCGGGTCAGGACTGGTCCCAGGCGTCGACGGTCAGCAGCGCGTCCGGCGGGCAGCCGGCCACCGCCTCGGCGTGCAGCTCTCGCGGCCGGTGGCCGGCGCCGAACACCGAGCCGTCGGCCAGCAGCGGCAGGACCTCCTCGGCCCGGACGGCGTAGCGCAGCGGGTAGCCGTCGAACCGCAGCTGTTCGGCCCGGCCGGCCGCGGCCAGGGCCGCGATCCAGTCGAGACCGCCGAGACCGGTCTCCCACTTGGCGAGCGCCTCGCCCGCACCGTCCCCCACGGCCGGAGCCGTGACCACGAACCACCATCCGAGCATGCGACGCCTCCCCCCGCGGTGCTTCGCGCACCACGGGGGGAGGCTACGCCACCGGGCCCGTCAGGGGACGAGCACCAGCCGGATCGGGTTGCCCTTCTTCTGCTCCAGGGCCTCGACCGCCTCGGCGGCCTCGGCCAGCGGGAAGGTACCGCTGACCGAGCGGGAGAACTCCAGACGGCCGCCGCGGACCAGGTCGACCAGGTCGACCACGTCCTTGCCCTCCGAGCCGTAGTGGCCGCGGATCTGCTGGCGCAGGTAGCTGACCAGGGTGCCGTTGGTGATCGTCAGCGGCTGGTTGGTCAGGCCGACCAGCACCAGGCGGCCGTGCTCGCCGAGCGCGGCCATCGCCTGCTCGCGGACCGGGGCGACCCCGGCGAAGTCGAACGCGGCGGCCAGCGGGCGGCCCCGGGTCGCGGCGCGCAGCCGGTCGGCGAACTCCGGGTCGCCCGGGTCGAGGGCGGCGTCGGCGCCGAAGGCGAGCGCCCGCTCACGGGCGGCGGGCAGCGGGTCGACCGCCACGATCGGGTGGGCGCCGATGCCGCGCAGCAGCTGGACGCCGTGGGCACCGAGCCCGCCCACGCCCCAGACGCCGACGGCCTCGGCCGGGCGGACGGCGCCGGTGCCGGTGATCGCGGCCCACGGGGTGGAGACCGCGTCCGGGATGAAGCAGGCCTGCTCGAACGGCAGCTCGTCGGGGATCGGCACCAGGGTCTCCACGGTGGCCAGGGCGTACTCGGCCCAGCCGCCGTCGTAGTCGACGCCCCGGGTGAGGACGACGCCGTCCCGGATCTCCCCGGCCTGGAGCAGCACCCGGTCACCGACCGCGGCGCCGGTGACGCCCTCGCCCAGGACGTGCACGGTGCCCGCGACCTCGTGGCCGAGGGTGACCTTGTCGCCCCGCAGGTGCAGCGGCTTGAGCATGCCCTCGATCAGGTGAACGTCGGAGAGGCAGACGCCGGCGGCGCCGACCTTGATGAGGACCTGGCCCGGCCCCGGCGTGGGCACGGGCACCTCCTCGACGGCGAAGGCGCCCTTCGCGACGTCGAGCCGGCCGGCGAGCATCGTGGCGGTCATCCCGGTTCCCTTTCGCAGGGGGTGGCACGGTCGGCGGGCCGCACCATCCAACTTACTTGTTGTTCAACAAGCAAGTTCCACCCTAGCATGGTGGTATGTCCACGCACGCTTCCCCGACGGAGTCCTCCCCCGCACCGGCCGACCGGCCCGAGCCGCCGCGCCGCACCCAGGCCGAGCGCCGCGCGCGCGCCGAGCACGCGCTGCTCGCCGCCGCCGCGCGCCTGGTCGCCGAGCACGGCAGCGCCGGGGTGACCCTCGCCCGGGTCGGCGAGGAGGCCGGCTTCAGCCGGGGCCTGGCCTCGCACTACTTCGGCTCCAAGGGCGCCCTGCTGGCCCGGCTCCAGGAGGAGGCGCTCGCCGAGGCGATGGCCGCCGCCGCGCCGGAGCGCAGCGGCGCGGGCGCCGTGCAGGAGCTGTGCGCCTTCGCGCGGGCCGCCTGCCTCGACGGGGTGCGCCACCCGACCGACCTCGGCCGGGCGTTCGTCGTCCTGGGCGCCGAGGCGCTCGCCGGTTCCTCCGAACTCACCGACGCCGTCGCCCGTCTGGACGCCCGGATGCGCGGCTGGGTGGCCGAGGTGATCCGCCAGGGCGCGGCCGTCGGCGAGGTCCGGCCGGAGGTCGACCCGGAGGCAGCCGCGACGGCGGTGGTCGGCCTGCTCAAGGGCCTGATCGTCCAGGCCGCCACCGCTCCCGGGGTGCTCGCCCTCGACCGCGCCACCGCCGAGGCCCAGCGCTGGATCCGCCTCGCCCTCACCTCCGCCTGACCCGCCCGCCCCCGACGGACGGCGAACGGCCGACAGCGGCCGACGGGCGACCGGCGACGGTCCGTGAGACGCCCCTAGCCGCCGACGACCGGCCCCACCTAGGGTGATCCGACGTCACGACCGTTGACCCGAGGGGTGGATGACGATGATCCGGCGCCGTTCGCTGCTGACCGCTGCGGGGTTGGGAGGCGTGGCGCTCGCGCTGCCGGCCTCGGCCGTCGGGGCCGCACCCGGGCCCGGTGGCGCCCCGGCGCCGATCGACCTTCCGGCGCCGACCGTGGGGCACCCGGTCGGCACGGTGTCGCTGCACC
The DNA here is from genome assembly GCF_042887135.1 of Kitasatospora sp. NPDC057965. NCBI lineage: Bacteria > Bacillati > Actinomycetota > Actinomycetes > Kitasatosporales > Streptomycetaceae > Kitasatospora > Kitasatospora sp. NPDC057965. The sequence goes on along the minus strand of NZ_JBHVPZ010000036.1, from coordinate 33,772 downwards.
TGGTCGACGGGAACCGGCAGGACCCGTTCGCCCCCACGCCCCGGCCGCGCGAACTGATGGTTCAGCTCTGGTACCCCGCGGCGGGCGCCGCCGGGCGCCCGCGTGCGCCGTACGCCACGGCACGCGAGGCGGAGGTGATGGAGCAGGACTCCTTCCTGGACCCGGGCACCCTCACCCGGATGCGCCCCACGGCGCGGCTCGGCGCGCCGGCGCTCCCGGGCGCGCTTCCGCTGCTGCTGCTCGGCCACGGCCGGAAGGGCGGGCGCAGCAACTGCACCGCGCTGGCGGAGGACTTGGCGGCGCACGGCTATCTGGTCGCCTCCCTCGACCACACCTACGACGCGGCCGCCGTCGAGTTCCCGGACGGCCGGGTGGTGCGCAGCGCGCTGGAGGACGAGCCGGCCGACTGGGACGCCGCCGAGCAGCAGGAGGTCTCCGCCCGGGTGGCCGATCTCCGCTTCGTCACCACGGAGTTGACCGGCGGCGGGCCGGCGCTCCGGCACCCGGGACTGCCGTGCGCCGACCCGCGGCGAATCGGCGTGTTCGGCCACTCGATGGGCGGCGCGGCCGCCGCCGAGGCCGTGCGGCAGGACCGCCGCTTCGCCGCCGGGCTCGACATGGACGGCGGCTTCTTCGGCTCGCCGGTCGCGGACGAGGGGCTGGACCGGCCGTTCCTGCTGCTCACCGCCCTGGCCGACCACTACACCTGGCGGCGCTGGCGCTCCCACCAGCAGGGCTGGGGACGGCAGTTGCGCCAGCGCGACTCCGGTCACCTCAGCTTCACCGACCGGCCGTACTCGGCCGGGCCGGGCCACGCCGCCGACCGCATGTCGCCGGAGCTCTACTCCGCGCTGTTCGGCACCATCGCCCCGGCCCGTTCCACCGCGCTGGCCCGCGCCTATGTGCGCGCGCACTTCGACCGGTTCCTGCGCGGGCGCCCGTCGCCGCTGCTGGACGCCCCCTCCCCGCGCCACCCGGAGATCTCCTTCGTCTGGAGCCGCGGCTGAGCCGCCTCTCTCCCTACGCGGCGGCCTCCGGGTCGCGGCCGAAGAAGCCGGCGAGCCGGTCGTACACCGGCGCGTCCTCGGCGACCGCGACCTCCGGGCCGAAGGCGTGCCGCTCCTCCTCGCTCCCCCGGTACTCCGGCCGCAGCGCGCCGCGCCCCCAGGCGAGCGAGGCCTCGGCGACCTCGTGGTCCAGCCCCGCCGTGGACTGGCCGGTGGCGCGGGCCAGGTCCCAGGCGTGCACGGCGAACTCGGCGATCTGCTGGTCCACCGGGAAGCGGGCCGGCAGCTCGCCGACGCCGGGGACCTCGATGACGCCGTCGAGGTCCCCGGCCTCGCGCCAGGCGGCCACCAGCCGCTCGGCACCGGCCTCGAAGCGGTGCAGCCAGTCCTCCTCGACCCGCTCGAAGGGCTCCGACCAGTCGGGTGTGCCGCCCTCCGCCCGGACGGTGAACTGCCGCAGGTCGTGCAGCAGGTGGCCGACCAGCTGCCCGACGTCCCACGAGCGGCAGGCGGTCGGGTGGCCGGCCTGCTCGACCCCGGCCCCGTCGATCAGGCCGGCGGTCTGCGCGAGGGCCCGGGCGAGCAGCTCGATCGGGTCTTCCACTCCGGTCATGACGCACCTCTCCGTCGTCGGGGCCGCACCGGCCCCTCACTCGGGACCCGGGCGCCGGCGCGCGCCGCGGACGCGCGCCCGCACCCGCGGTCGGACCGGCCGATCGTAAACGCGGGCACCGACAGCCGGCCCGGAGCAACACCCCGAACCGGCCGCCGGCCACCGGGTCAGGCGGCGAAGCCGCCGTCCACCGCGATCTCCGCGCCGGTGATGTAGCGGCCCTCCGCGCCCGCCAGGTGCGCGACGGTCGCGGCGACGTCGGCCGGGCGCCCGAAGCCGCCGAGCGCGGTGAAGCCGGCCTGGAACCCGGCCGACGGCCCGTCGGCCGGGTTCATGTCGGTGTCGATCGGGCCGGGGTGGACCACGTTGACGGTGATCCCGCGCGGGCCCAGCTCACGGGCCAGCGCCTTGGTGAGCCCGATCATGGCGGCCTTGCTGGTCGCGTAGAGGCTGCCGCCCGGGAAGGCGGCCCGCTTGGCCATGCAGCTGCCGACGGTCACGATCCGGCCGCCCTCGGCCAGGTGGGCCACGGCGGCCCGGGCGTACAGGTACGGCGCGCGGACGTTGACCTCCAGCACCCGGTCGACGTCGGCCGGACCGGTCTCCTCGATCGGGGCGACAAAGCCCGCCCCGGCGTTGTTGACCAGGATGTCGAGCCGTCCGAACCGCTCGGCGACCGCCTCGACGGCGGCGCTCACCTCCTGCGGGTCCGCGCTGTCGGCCCGGACCGCCCAGCCGCGCCGGCCCATCGCGGTGATCTTGGCCGCGACCGCCTCGGCCCGTTCGGCGCTGCCCAGGTAGGTCACCGCCACGTCGGCGCCGTCCTCGGCGAGCCGCAGCGCCACGGCCTCCCCGATGCCGCGGCTGCCGCCGGTCACCAGGGCCACCTTGCCGTCGAGCTTCGCGAGCGTGGTCGTCGTCATATCGTCAGAACTCCTCAGGTCGTTCGCGGACATGACTCGATCCTCAGCCCGCGCCGCCCCCGAGTCCGGCGGTATTCGGACGCCGCGTTCAACGTTCAACCACCGCCGGTCGGCGCACCTCCGGACGGCCCACGGCAACGGCCCACGACGAGCCGTGCGGCCACCCCTGGGGCAAGGGGTGGCCGCACGGGACCCCGGGCAGGGGGTGCCGGGGAGTGCTGATCGCTCGGTGGAACGGGGGACGGCGGACGGTGTCAGAAGGACAGGGTCTGGCCGGGGAAGATCAGGTTCGGGTTGGCGCCGATCGCCTTGATGTTGCGGGCGTGCAGCCCGGCCGGGTCGAGGCCGAACTTGGCCGCGATGCCGCTCAGCGTGTCACCGCTCCTGACGGTGTAGCCGCCGCTCGCGGGGTTCTTCTCGGGCGCGGCGGGCGCGGCGGGCGCGGCGGGCGCGGCGGGCGCGGCAGCGGGGGCCGCGGGCTTCGCTGCGCCCTGCGACGGGGCCTGGGACGGGGTGCCCGGCGCCTTGCGGGAGGTCGGCTTCTGGCCCTGGGCCGGTGCCTTGGCGGGGGACTTGGCCGGGGTCTTGGCCGGGGCCTGCTTGGCCGGCTGCTGCGCCGGGGCGGGCGCGTCGGAGGTGTCGGGCGCGTCGGCGACGGCGGCCGGCGCGCCGCCGCGGCTGAGGCCCGCCTTCGCCGAGCAGACCGGCCAGGCGCCCGGGCCCTGCTTGGCGAGGACCTTCTCGGCGACCGAGATCTGCTGCTCCCGGCTCGCCTGGTGGGCCTGCGGGGCGTACGCGGTGCCGCCGTACGACCGCCAGGTGGAGGGGGTGAACTGGAGTCCGCCGTAGAAGCCGTTGCCGGTGCTGATGCCCCAGTTGCCGCCGCTCTCGCACCGGGCGACGGCGTCCCAGGACGAGGCGGGGGCGGCAGCGGCCGAGGTGGCCGTGACGAGGCCGGCCACCGGCAGCGCCACGGCGGCGCCCGCCACGACAGCGAGCCGGACCCGGTTGCGCCTGGCGGTGCCGTTGGTGCCGGTGGTGGTGCTGTCGACGGTGGTGGAAGCGGCGGTCTCGTGACGGGGATTCATGGAATTCCTCTCGACAAGCCCCGGGTAGGCGTGCGGAACCAGGCCCCTGCCGGGGCCGGCTGTCGCTCCCTCACTCGGTGGGCGGCCGGGCACGCGTCCGACGTGCCGTGCCGCCCCGGCCACCCTCCGCTCGCCGACGGCCTGTTCGAGCCTGTCGCGTCGACGGGCACCGCCCTCGCGCCGGTGGTCGACCGGCGGGCCGTGCATCGGGGGTGAACCCGGGTGGTGCTCGTTGCACCGCCAAAGAAGCTAAGGGCGCCCACCGGGCGGCATCAAGCAATTCTTGGATGCCGCAGGTCAGTTGACTGTTACCGGCGGTATCGATCATGTAACCGACCGGGAAACGACCGGCTTTGACCGGATTTCCCGGCCCAAACGGTCGTCTTCCGTGCCGTCACTCACACCCGGCCGGCCGCCCGGCCGCCCGCATCATCGACAAATCGCCACGACCATCTGACGCACCGTCATCACGCCGATCGGAGTTCCCGATTCCACCCGCCGTCGATGTGGCGTTCACCACTCCCATTACGGCGAGTGAGCAAAAAATCGCTCAGCGCATGGCACACGACCCGTCCGCGCACGGACCGAACGGGCCGTCAGCCCGCCGTTGCCCCCGGTCCGATGCCGACGTGCCCCCCGGCACCCCGCCTCAGCCGACGCCGTCCAGCCCCGCGTCCCGGGCCAGCAGCGCCGCCTGCACCCGGTTGTCGCACCCCAGCTTGGCCAGGATCCGGCTGACGTACGTCTTCACCGTCGCCTCGCTCATGTGGATCCGGGCACCGGCGTCCGCGTTGGACAGCCCCTCGCCGAGCAGCGCCAGGACCTCCAGCTCCCGCTCGGTCAGCACCTCCAGCCGCTGCCGGGCCCGCGCCCCGCGGGCCGCGGCCGGCCCGGCCTGTCCGCCCGCCAGCGAGTCCACGATGTGCCGGGTCGCGGCCGGCGACAGGAAGGCTTGCCCGGTGGCCGCCGCCCGGACGGCCTGGATCAGCTCACCGGGCGCGGTGTCCTTCAGCAGGAAGCCCGCACCGCCGTCACTCACGGCGCGCAACACGTTCTCGCGCTCCCCGAAGGTGGTGAGGATCAGCGCCCGCGCGCCGGGGGCGACCCTCGGCAGCTCGGCGAGCGCCGTCAGCCCGTCCATCACCGGCATCTGGATGTCCAGCAGAACGACGTCCACCCGGTGCGCCCGGGCCAGCTCCAGCGCCTGCCGGCCGTCGGCGGCCTCCGCCACCACGTCGATGTCGTCGGCGGAGGACAGGATCATCCTGATCCCGGCCCGGATGAGCGGCTCGTCATCGGCGACGAGGACTCGGATCACTGCTGGCCATCCCCTTAGTACTGGTCCTGACGGCGCGCCGCCGCACCCGCCGGCGGCGCCGGGGACCATCCTCACACCCGCGTCGGTCAGCCGTTCACCCGGTAGTGCTGCTTGTCGACCAGCACCCCGTCCTTGAAGCAGAACCGGTAGGCCGGCTGCTCGTCCCAGCCGCCCGAGGAGTCCTCGGCGAGGAAGTAGCGGCACACCGACCCGATCGGCGGGGTGGGCCCGGTGCCCCGCAGGTTCTGGGTGAAGAAGTCGCTGCCGGGCGGCAGTTGGTGCTCGACCTCCTCCTGCGGGGCCCCCAGCCGCACCGCCTCGTACGCCGCCTGCGACATCGTGGAGTCCGCGGCGGAGCGGATGAACCCGACGATGCCCCAGACCAGCAGGCCGAGGACGGCCAGCAGCACCGCCGCGCCGCCCACCGCACAGCCGAGCGCCGGGCTCCGCCGCTTCCCCGGCGCCGCCCCGACCGGTGGCACGCCGTCGAGCGCCCAGGCGGGCGCCCCCTCCGCCCCCGCCACCCCGGCTACGCCCCACGCGCCGTCCGCGCCGGCGTCCACGACCGCGCTCCCGGTGTCCGCCGGTTTCTCCGCGTCCTCGTAGGGCAGCACGGCCGCCAGCCGGAACCCGGCCTCCGCCGTCGGACCGGCGTGCACCATGCCGCCCACCAGCCTGGCCCGCTCGCGCAGACCGGTCAGCCCCTGGCCCCCGCTGACCGCCGGCACCGCGCCGCCGGGGCGCGCGCCCACCGGCTCGGGCGCCGCCGGGTTCACCACCTCCACCACCAGCGCGTCCGGCTCGTACCGGAGTGCGACCGTGATCGGCGCGCCGGGGGCGTGCTTGTGCGCATTGGTGAGCGCTTCCTGAACGACCCGGTACGCCGCATGACCGGCAACCGCGGTCAGCGGACGGCGCTCGCCCTCCCGCACCAGGGCGACCACGGTGCCGGCCGCCCGGGAGGAGGAGACCAGCCCCTCGATCCCCTCCACCCCGCCCGTCCCGGCGCCCCCGGCCCCGGCCTCCGCCGCCGGCGAGCCGCCGACCGCCGCCCCGGCAGCCGGCCCGGACGGCGCCGCCGTCGACTCGTCGTGGAGCACCCCCACCACCTCGCGCAGCTCACGCATCGCGGTGACGGCCGCCAGCCGCAGCACCCCGACCGCCTCCCGCTGCCGGTCGGTGAGGGTCCGGTCGACCTCCAGCGCCCCCGTGTGCACCGAGATCAGGGCCAGCTGGTGGCCCAGGCTGTCGTGCATGTCCTGGGCGATCCGGTGCCGCTCGCGCAGCCGCGCCTGGTGCGCGACCATCGCGCGCTCGCGCAGCAGCTGCTCGTTGCGCTCGCGCAGTGCGTCCAGCAGCTCCCGGCGCTGCGCCCGGTAGCGGGCCCAGAGCGCGGGCAGCACGGCGAACAGCAGGTAGCCGCCCAGCGAGAAGCCGACGATGACCTTGGCCGGCAGCTCCCCGGCGTCCTTCAGCACGCCCAGCGCCGTCATCACCACCCAGCCGACGGTGAAGGAACCGATCAGCACCCCGACCCGGCGCACCCGGGCACCGGCCGACCAGCCGACACAGACCATCAGCGGCAGCGACCCGCCGCCGAACCCGCTGGCCGCCGCCGCGAGCAACAGCGCGGTCGCGGGCAGGCCCCGGCGGAGCAGGAAGAGGACGGCGACCGCCACCCCCATCGTCAGCTCAAGACCGGAGCGGCTGGCCACCTCGATCAGTGCGGCGAGCCCACCGAGCAGGAGCGCGCCCACCCCCTCACGGAGCACGGTCCCGACCCGCCAGGGCCCGGGCAGCGCCGTCCGTACCGCCTTCGACCAGGCTCTCGCGATGACGTTCACCCGTCGAGGCTAACGAAGCGGCCGTGCCCGGCACCGCCACCGTTCGTCGCGGCCGGGGCCGACGAAAGTCGTTCTCCCCACGCCGACGACCCTCCCGCGGCCGGCCGCCGCCACCGACGCCCGCCTCAGCGGTAGGCGGTGAGCAGCAGCGCGATGTCGTCCACCCGGTGCGTCGAGCCGAGCTCGTACAGCACCCGCTCCGCCAGCCCGTCCGGCCCCTCCGCCGCCAGCCACCCGGCGTCCGGGCCCGCCAGGGCGGCGCACAGCCGCTCCACGCCCTCGTCGATCGCCACCGCCGGGTCCTCCACCAGTCCGTCCGTGTACAGCGCGAGCACCGAGCCGGGCTCCAGGGTCAGCGGGCTGACCGGGTACGCGGCGGCCCCGTCCACCCCGAGCAGCGGTCCGCCCGGCACCTCCAGCGCCTCCGTGCGCCCGTCCGGGTGCCGCAGCACCGGCGGCACGTGGCCGGCCCGGGCGACCAGGGCGGTGCCCGCCGCGGGAGTGAGCCGGACCAGGCAGCAGCTGGCGAGCAGCCCGGGGCCGAGGTCCAGCAGCTGCTGGTTGGTGCGGGCCAGCACCTCGTCCGGCGGGTGGCCGCCGGTGGTGAAGGCGCGGACGGCGCTGCGCAGCTGGCCCATGGTGGCTGCCGCGCCGACGCTGTGGCCCTCGACGTCCCCGATCACCAGGCAGAGGTCCCGGCCGGTGACCACGGCGTCGTACCAGTCGCCGCCGATCTCCATGCCCTGGGTGCCGGGCAGGTAGCGGGCCGCGATCGTGACCCGCTCCACGCGTGGCAGCCGGTGCGGCAGCAGCGCCTGCTGGAGGCCGCGGGCCAAGGTGAACTCGGCGTCGTACAGCCGGGCGCGCTCCAGCGCCTGGGCGATGAAGCCGGCCAGCGCGGTGAGCAGGCCGCGTTCCTCCAGGGTGAAGACGCGGGGCCGGTCGAAACCGAGGATGAAGCTGCCGACCGGGTGGCCGGAGGCGATCAGCGGCAGGAACGCCCACGCCCCCATGTCGTCCAGGGTGAGGCCGGGGTAGGCGGCGGCCAGCTCGTCGACGGACTCGAAGAAGATCGGGGTGCCGGTGCTGAGGGTTTCCGCGCCGGGCACTCTGGCGCCGACCGGGATGCCCTCGAAGCGGTCGAGGAAGCCCTCGGGGTAGCCGCTCTGCGAGACCAGGTGCAGCCGCTTCTCCCGGACGGCGTAGACGGCCAGCTCCTGGCCGCCGAGCGCTGGCAGGATCTCGTCGGCCACCGCCCGGAACACCTCGCGGGCGGTGACCGCCTCGCTCAGCGCGCTGGCCAGCTGGAGCAGGTGGTACATGGCGCCGAGGCCGGTCCAGGTGCCGGGCGGGGCGGGTTCGGCCGACCGGACGGCGCTGCCCGGGGGCGGCTCGGCGGCGACCACCCGGCCGGTGACGCCGTGCGCGTCGGGGTAGAGCGAGAACGCCAGCCAGTTGTCCGGCGGGCGCAGCGCGAGGAACGCGGTGGGCTGCTGGGAGAGCAGCGCGGCCCGGTAGCGGTTCTCGTACACCGGGTCGGAGAGCCAGGACAGCACCTGCCACGGGTGGTGGCCGAGCAGGTCCTCGCGGCGGGCCTGGAGCAGCAGCTCGACGCTGTGGTTGGCGTAGGTGATCCGGCCGTCCGGGTCGAGCGAGAAGACGCCGTCGCGCAGACGCTCGACCGCGGCCGCCGCGGCGGTGCCGGTGCGGGTGTCGAGGACGGCGCCGACCAGCCGGCCCCAGGTGTGCGGGCCGTTGTGCGGCGCGCGGGCCCAGAGTTCGACGGGATAGGGGTGGCCGTCGCGGTCCAGCACCCGTACCCGGGCCGCGAGCACCCGGTCCCCGTCGAGGGCGCCGCGCACCGCGGCCCGGAACTCGGGCAGGTCGCCGGGGGCGATCCGGGCGGACAGGGTGTCGGCGCGGCCGTCGAAGTCGCCGGGGGCGAGGCCGAAGATCTCGCAGAACTGGTCGTCGGCGGTCACCGCGCCGGCCAGCACGTCCCAGTCGAACAGGCCCACCCGGGTGGTGGGCGCCGACGGCGGGGTGAGTTCGACGACCGTGGTGTCGCCGTTCGGCTCCACCACGTGGCCGTCCGCCTCCAGCGCGGCCAGCCCGGCGGCCAGCCGGTCGGCCACCGCGCGCAGATGGCGGCGCGCGCCCTCGGGCACGCCGTCTCCCGAGGCCGGCCACAGCACGCCGAGCACCCCGTACGTCTCGCCGCCCGCCCGGACCGGCACCCAGGCGGAGGCGAAGTCGTACGGCAGGCCGAGGGCGAGCTGCGGGAAGCGGCGCATGGTGTCCTCGGTGTCGGCGAGCAGCACCGTGCGGCCGGTGCGGTAGCCGACCGCGACCGGCAGCGGCCCGGCGGCGGCGATCCGCCGGAACGGGGCGAGGACCGACAGCGGCACGCCCGCGACGGCGCACAGCACCAGCGAGCGGCGGTCGCGCGAGCGCAGGTGGAGGGTCGCGCCGTGGGCGTCGGTGCCGCCGAGCACCGTGCGCACGGCGGAGGTCAGCAGGGCGTCCCGGTCGCGGACCGCCTGCTCGTCCGGGGACGGCTCGGCGCGCGGGCGCAGGCGGTGCGGACCGGGTCCCACCGCCCGGGCACCGCCGCCGCTCGGTCGCGGACCGGGCGGGTCCGCCGGCACACCCTCGCGCATCCTCTCTTGCTACGCCGGGGCCCGGGGGCTGTCAAGGCGAGCCCCGCCCGCCCCGGGGTGCCCGCCGGCCCCGGCTGCGCCACCATCGACCCCATGACGTCCCGCGCCTCCCGCCCCGGTCCGACCACCGTGGTCAACCTGAAGGGCCACCGCGACGACCCCGCGTTCGACGACGTGGTCTACGTCGGCCGGGCGATGCACCGCGGCGGCTGGCAGCTCGCCGAGTCCCCGCTGCACTGCCCGTACCGCCCCGGCCCGGACCTCTCGCGCGAGGAGATGCTGGTCAGGTACCGCGCCCACCTCCTCGCCCGCCCGGAGCTGCTGTCCCTCGTCCCCGGGCTGCGCGGCCACCGCCTCGGCTGCTGGTGCGCCCCGCTCCCCTGCCACGCCGACGTCCTGGCCGACCTCGCCGACCACGGCGCGCCTTCCTGACCGCCCGCTCGGCCCGGGCCGACCGCGGCCGTGCGGGCGGGCGGGGGCGTTCCACCGGAGCAGGGGCGCGAGGTCGCTTGGGTATTCTCCCTGGACAGCGCAGCGCAGACCGCTGCCCCGGGGGAGACGAGTGGCGAAGCATGGGGTCCACACCGGCCGATCGTTCGGCGGGCGAGGCGTCCTGGCAGTGGGACGGGGAGGACGAGGGCCGCGCCACCGGTGCGCCCGGTGATGTGGTGAGCGGGGGTGCGGACGGGGACGGGCCCCGGCTGAGCCGGCGCGGGCTGCTGACCGGAGCCGGGGTGCTCGCCGCGGGCGCCGCCGTCTGGGGGGTGTCCCGGGCGATCGGCGGGTCGGATCCCGCACCGCCGAAGCCTCAGCCGCTGCCCACCCGGGTGGTCGGCCCGGAGCCGGCGTGGGTCTACCGGGGCCCCGAGCCGATGACGCCCGGCCGGCAGAGCGGCCGGCTGTTCGCGCCCGCCTACCTCACCCGCAGCGGTGTGCGCCTGCTCGACCCGGAGACCGGCGCCGTGACCGCCACCGTCGGGGTGAGCCCCCCGAAGGGCTTTCCGGACGACTCCCCGCTGGTCCTCGGCGCCGGCCGGCTGTTCACCGCCTCACCGGGCCACGTCGACGCCCGGACGCTGGTGGGCCCCACCGCCGGCTGGAGCCTGCCGCTGCCACCGGAGCTGGGCGACCAGATCACCGTGTACGGCTGCGACGGCGACAAGGTGTACGGCTCGGTCACCGCCAGGGGCGTCCTGAGCCGCAACCTGTTCGCGATGAGCGCCAACGGCACGGGCCTGCTCTGGTCCCGCCCGGCCGCCGACCGCGACGAGACCTCGATCGCCGTGCTCGACGCCGGCATCGGACGGCTGCTCGCCTGGGGCGCCGATCCGTCCGCCGGCGTCTCGCTGCTGGACGGCACCACCGGCGGCCGGCTCTGGTCCGCCGAGAACACCGGCACCTCCTGGGCGGCCGTCGACCAGCGGCACGTCTACCTGCCGGCCGGGGCGGGCGGGGTCCGCGCGCTGCGGCTGGCGGACGGCACCCCGCGCTGGTCGGTGCAGCCCCGGCCCGGCGAGCAGTGGCGGGCCCTGCCGCCGATGAGCGACGACTTCCGGGTGTACGTGCTGCGGGACGACGGGCTGGTCACCGCACACGCGGCGGACGGCGGCGAGCAGGTCTGGCAGCTCCAGCTGCCGTTCCGGCTCGACCGGCGCTGCCGCCCGCTGCTGACCAGTACGACCCTGGTGGTACCGGGCCCGGCCGACGCGGGCGTCCAGTTCGTCGAGACGGAGACCGGCCGGACGTTCACGACCTTCGCCGACTCCGGCCCCGGCGTCGATGTCTGGTCGGTGGCCAGCGACGGCACCCGGCTCTTCGCGGGCCACGACAGCACGCTCTACTGTCTGGGCGCGCTGCCGGTGCCCTGAACGTCCGGGGTGTTCGACGACGAGCGCCGCCCCACCCGTCCCCCCGACCCAGGATGATGCCGTGCCGATTCGCCCGATCTCGCCCGACCGGCTCGTCGAACTGCTCGCCGACCGGATCGCCGCGCTGCCCGGGGCCGGCGAGCGCCGGCTGCGGGTGGCAGTGGACGGCGCCGCGGCCGCCGGGCCCGGGGCGCTCGCGGACGCCCTGGTCGAGCCGCTGCGGCTGCGCGGCTTCCCGACCCTGCGGGTTCCGGCGGCGGGTTTCCTGCGCCCGTCCTCGGTGCGGCTGGAGTACGGCCGGCACGACGCGGACGCCTTCCACGACCTCTGGCTGGACGACGGCGCGCTGCTGCGCGAGGTGCTGGACCCGCTGGAGCCGGGCGGCAGCGGCCGGGTGCTGCCCTCGCTGTGGGACCCGGTGACGGACCGCGCCACCCGCGCGCGCTACACCGAGCTGGCGCCCGGCGGGGTGCTGCTGCTGGACGGTGCGCTGCTGCTCGGCCGGTGGCTGCCGCTGGAGCTGACGGTGCACCTGGCGCTCTCCCCGGCGGCGCTGGCCCGGCGGACCGCGCCGGAGGAGCGGTGGACACTGCCCGCGTTCGCCCGCTACGAGGCCGAGACCGTACCGGCGGAGGCGGCCGACCTCACCGTCCGCTGCGACGACCCGCGCCACCCGGCCCTGGTGGAACCCGCCTGATCACCGGTCCCACCCGACCACCGGTCCGGCCGCCCGAACGGTCCTCAGCGCCCGCGCCGTCCGGGCGGTCCGGGCCGGGCCTCCGGGGCGGGGCCGCGCTGGCAGGACGGACACCAGTACGCCGACCGCTCCCGCTCCGCCGTCCCGTGCCGCGCCGTCAGCACCGTGGCGCCGCAGCGCGCGCAGGGCCGCCCGGCCCGACCGTAGACCCACTGCTGGTGGCCGTGCCGGGTGTCGCCGGTGGTGACGTGGCCGGAGCGCAGCCGGTTGGCGTCCAGCAGCTGGTGGGCGCGGGCCACCAGCCGGTCGGCACTCGCCAGTTCGCCGACCGGCGTCCATGGGGTGACGCCGGCCAGGAAGCAGAGCTCGTTGGCGTACACATTGCCGACGCCGGCCAGGTTGCGCTGGTCGAGCAGGGCCTCGGCGACCGGCCTGCCGGGGTGGGCGAGCAGCCGGCGGGCGGCCTCGGCCGGGTCCCAGTCGGGCCCGAGCAGGTCCGGTCCGAGGTGGCCGACGGCGCGCTGCTCGTCGGCGGTGCGCAGCAGTTCGACGACGGGCAGCCGGTAGCCGACGGCGGTTCCCCGCTCGGTGCCGAGGACGGCGCGGATCTGGTGCGACGGCCCGCCGGTCCAGCGCTCGCCGGGGCGGAAGAGCACCCAGCGGCCGTCCATCCGCAGGTGGGTGTGCAGGGTGAGGCCGCCTTCGAGGCGGGTGAGCAGGTGCTTGCCGCGCGGGGCGACCTCCAGCACCCGGCGCCCGGCGAGGTCGGCGGTGGCGTGGGCGGGCACCCGCAGCTCGCCGGTGGTCAGCACCTGGCCGGCGAGCGCGGCGTGCAGGCGGGCCGCCGCGCGGTAGACGGAGTCACCTTCCGGCATGCCTCCATCCTCCCTCCGCGCGACGGCCCGCCGCAGCCGATCGGCCGGTTACTCGACAGCGGCGGCGCCGTCGCCCTCCTCGCCGCCCACGCCGTGGCGGACCACGACCACCGGGCAGGGGGCGTGCTCGGTGAGGTGGCGGCTGACCGAGCCGAGCAGGGCGCCGGTGAATCCGCCGAGACCGCGGCTGCCGACCACGGCCAGCGCGGCACCGCGCGAGGCCTCCAGCAGCGCCTGGGCGGCGTTGCCGGGCTTCACCGACTCGGTGATCCGCACCTCGGGCTGCTTGCCGACGACCCTGGTGACGGTGTCGGAGAGGGTCTTGCCGGCCAGCTCCTCGGGGTTGAACTCGGGGGCGGGCACGCTCGCGCCGGCCCAGCCGTAGAACGCCGGGTACTCCCAGGCGGCGATGGCGTGGACGGTGCCACCGGTCAGCCGGGCGTAGTCGACCGCCCAGCGCAGTGCCCGTTCCGAGGCGGGCGAGCCGTCGACACCGACGACGATCCTGGGGTTCGCGCTGTTGGCCATGCCGCTGCTCCTTGCTCGACGTGCTGTTGTGCTCGACGTGCTGCCTTGCCCTCCAAACATAGATCAACTGGGGCATTTGTCAGCTAATTGCCGCGCCGATCGGTTCGCACACCTCCGAAACTGGTACTGGCGGGTGCGCGGCGTGCTCGCCGCGCACCCGCCAGGGTCTCGGCTCCCCGCGCGGGGACCGTCAGGCCCGGTAGGCGGCCCAGGAGTTGGACATCCGGGCGACCTGGCCGGGGGTGAACTGGGTCATGCAGGAGTCGTAGGTGTAGTCCATGAAGTTGTGGATCGGGTCGAGGCCGGGGGACGTGCAGGTGTCCCGGCCGGCCGGGCACTGGTAGGCGGCGCTCGCCTCGGCGGGGGTGTCGGCGACGTAGTCGCCCTGGCCGCTGCAGCCGCCCTGGAAGGTGTGGTAGAGCCCGAGCCAGTGGCCGACCTCGTGGGTGGCGGTGTCGCCCTCGTTGTAGTTGGCGGCCGAGCCGCCGGGGAACGAGGAGTCCAGGATCACCACGCCGTCGTCGGTCGGGTTGGACTTGTAGGAGCTGGGGAAGGTCGCCCAGCCGAGCAGCGACTGGCCGAGCTTGGCGCTGTAGAGGTTGAGGGCACCGGCGCCGCCCTTGCGCAGCGCGGTCTTCATCGCCTTCTCGGTGGTGGAGCCCGGAGCCACGCCGTTGTACCAGGTGGCGTTGTCGGTGTAGTCGGTGGCGGCCAGCTGGAAGCGGAACTGGCTCGCGGTGTTGCCGGCGCCCTGGCCGCCGTACGCGGCGTTGAGGACGTCGATCTGCTGGGCGATGGTCGCGGCCGACAGCTTGCCGGTGCTGCCGGAGTGCACGACGTGCACGTACACCGGGATGGTCGTGGTGGCGGCCAGCGTGCCGGGGGCGACCAGCGCGCCGCTCTGCGGGGTCTGCGCCAGCTGGCCGAGCCGGGCCTTCAGGTCCGTGTCCATCGCGTTGGCCTGGGCGTCGGTGACGGCGTTGGGCTCGTGACCGCCGGGGCTGCCGGCGGGCTTGCGGGCCGCGGCGTCCTGGGAGGTGTCACCGGTGCAGGCGGTGGCGGACGGCCCCTGGGCGGGCGCGCCGGCGGCGGTGAGCGCGGTGGGCGCCACGAACTGGGTGAGGCCGAGGGCGGCGACGACGGCCGCCGCGCCGAGGAATCGACTGGTGGCACGCGAGGGGACACGGGCGGAACGACGCATCTGCGCTCCCGAGGAGGTTGTGGGGGGACGGCGGTCGAGGGGGGGCCACCGTGTGCCACAGGCTACGCAGGGTTGCGTGTACGCGTCAGACAGGTTCAGGCCTGGAGCTTCTGACGACAAATCGGACAGAATCCGGAAGTTTGAGCGGCCCGACCTTGCCGCACATGAGCATTTCCCGTCGCGCGCCTGCGCACAGTACCGGCCCCGACCTGTCCGAAACGTGACACCCCGTCTGCCCCGCGCAGCGGTGCGGCGGCCGGCGGACACGGACGAACGGGATGAACCGGGCGTCCGGACCGCCTCGCCGAGACTACGACGCGACGAAGACGATCTCCCGCAGGGCACGCGCACCGGCCCGGTCGAGTACCACGGCCGACGCACAGCCGGCGGGCGGGCGGCCCGTCCCCGCCAGCCTCCGGCGCAGCCGCCGGGCGGCCTCCCGGTGCCGGGCGAAGGCGTAGGCGGAGACCGACTGCCCCCGGACGCGCTGGCCGTCGCGGGCCTCCTCGGCGGCGGCGTCCAGCAGGACCAGGTGCACCCGGCGCCCCTGCCGCCCGGCCTCCCGGACCAGCCACTGCCGCACGTACGGCACCGCGCCGCAGTCGTGCACGGCGAGCGGGCCGCCGGCCAGCACCGCGCGCCGCAGCCGCCGGTAGTGC
Source organism: Kitasatospora sp. NPDC057965 (assembly GCF_042887135.1). Classification (NCBI taxonomy): domain Bacteria; kingdom Bacillati; phylum Actinomycetota; class Actinomycetes; order Kitasatosporales; family Streptomycetaceae; genus Kitasatospora; species Kitasatospora sp. NPDC057965. Next base: position 18,491 of record NZ_JBHVPZ010000036.1, on the reverse strand, counting down.
GCGATCCGCACCAGCGGGCGGTACACCGCGTACGGCAGCCAGGACGGCAGCCGGGCCGCGTACTCCTCGCGGACCGACTGCGAGTCCACCAGCGGGGCGCGCACGCAGCGGCGCATCAGGGTGCTCTTGCCGCTGCCCGGCAGCCCGGAGACCACCAGCAGGTCGCCGGCCGGGTAGTGCAGCGCGACCGGCCGGCCGTGCCCGGGCCGGGTCTGCCTCAGGTCCTGCAGGCCGCGCGGGCGCAGCGCACCGGCACCCCGGTCCGGCTCCGCCGCGACGTCCGGGCAGCCGGACCGCGGCGCCGGGACCACCCGGTCGCGGGGCGCCGTGCCGCGCGGCGTCGCACCGCGGACCGCGCCGTCGAGGACCGTCCTGGAGACCTGTGCGTCCGCCATCGAAACCCCCCTGCCTCGAAGGGCCTTCCCCTTCAAGAGAGAGTAAAGACTAATGGTCAGACCGGGTCCGGGCCGAGCCCTCCACCGCCCCAGGTAGGTCACAGAAGTGCTCCGGGACCGTTACAGGGCGGTGGGGGCGCGGCGGATCAGCCGAGCTGCGGGGCGACCCGGGAGGCGATCAGCTCCAGGTGGTCGAGGTCGTCCAGGTCCAGGACCTGCAGGTACATCCGCTGGGAGCCGGCGGCGGCGTACCGGCCGATCTTCTCCACCACCTCGTCGGGGGTCCCGGCCAGGCCGTTGGCCTTCAGCTCGCCGACCTCGCGGCCGATGGCGGCGGCCCGGCGGGCCACCTCGGCGTCGTCCCGGCCGACGCAGACCACCAGGGCGTTGGAGTAGACCAGCTCGTCGGCCTTGCGGCCGGCCTTCTCGACGGCCTCGCGGACCCGGCCGAACTGGGCGGCGGTGTCCTCGACGGCGACGAACGGCAGGTTGAACTCGTCGGCGAAGCGGGCGGCCAGCGCCGGGGTGCGGGTCGGTCCCGTGCCGCCGACCAGGACCGGGATCTTCGCCTGGGCCGGCTTGGGCAGGGCCGGCGACTCGCTCAGCCGGTAGTACTCCCCCTCGAAGTCGAAGGTCTCGCCCGGGCCGGTGCCCCAGAGCCCGGTGATGATCTCCAGCTGCTCCTCCAGCCGCCCGAACTTCTCCTTGGGGAAGGGGATGCCGTAGGCGGTGTGCTCCTGCGCGTACCAGCCCGCGCCGAGGCCGAACTCGACCCGGCCGCCGCTCATCGCGTCGACCTGGGCGACCTGGATGGCGAGCACGCCGGGCAGCCGGAAGGTGGCGGCGGTCATCAGGGTGCCGAGGCGGATGGTGCTGGTCTCGCGGGCGAGGCCGGCCAGGGTGATCCAGGCGTCGGTCGGGCCGGGCAGCCCGCTGACGTCGCCCATCCTGAGGTAGTGGTCGGAGCGGAAGAAGGCGCTGAAGGCGCCGAGCTCCTCGGTGGTGCGGGCCACCCGGAGGAGGGTGTCGTAGCTCGCGCCCTGCTGGGGCTCGGTGAAGATGCGGAGGTCCATGGCGGCCATTCTGGTACCGATCACGGGCACCCACGGCGGTTCCGTCGATCCGGTGCCGGACGGCCGGTGACGGAGGGCCGGTGGGAAGGGCCGGCCCCACCTGCCGCGTGGCCAAGGTCTCAGCCCGCGACCGCTCCCGGCGGCCGGAGCCGCTCCCGCGCTCGCCTACCGTGGACGGATGTTCGCCACGCCCGACGAGTCGCCCCCGGGTTCCCCCGACGACTCCCCCGACCCGCGCAACCGGCCGGCCGGCTGTCCGCTGCCCCGGATCGTCTCCGCGTTCACGCCCCGGCTCGCCGAGTTCGCCTTCGAGCCCGGCTTCACCGCGGCGGTCGACCAGCACGCCGCCGAGCTGCGCGAACTGCTGTACGCGCAGGGGCCGGAGCTGCTGCCCCGGCCCCTGGACCGTGAGGAGTTGTCCGACTACGCGCTGGGCTTCCTCGACGCCCTCGCCGAGATCGGCTGGCGCGAACCGGTCGGGTACGACTACGCCGTGCACCGGCTGACCGCGATCTGCTGGCTGGTCCGCCAGGACGGCCTGCTCACGGCCTGAGCGGCGTCCGCCCGGCGGCACCGTGCCGGCCGGCCGGGCCGATCGACCCGGACCGATCAGCGCGGCTGCTCACCCGGCCGGCCGGGGTCGATGCCCGGGGCGGGCGGCGTGCTCGGGGTGGTCGGCCGGGCCGGCTGGTTGGCCAGCGCGTCCGAGCGGCCCGCCTGGTAGGCGCTGCCGCGCAGCTTGGCGGTCTCCTGCTCCGCGCTGGAGAGCCAGCGCTCCCAACGCTGCCGCATCGGGATGATCAGACCGCCGCCGACACCGACGATCAGCACGCCCGCGATCGAGGCCAGCACCGCGATCAGCACCGGACCGGTGATCGCGGTGGCGATCCCGGCCTGCCCGAGCGCCGCGACCACGCCCAGCAGGACGATGAACGCCCAGGCGATGGTGGCCACCGTCCGCCCGTAGGCCGCGCCGGACAGCGCGTTGCGCACGATGTCGCGCACCGCGTTGGCGATGGCCATCGCGACGACCACGATGACGACCGCGACGATGCCCCTCGGCAGCCAGGCGACGATGCCGTGGATCATCACGCTGATCGGGTTCGGACCGAAGACGCCGAAGGCCAGCTGGAGGGCCATCAGCAGGATCGCGTAGTAGACGATCTTGCTGACGATCCCGGTCAGGTCGTACTTCGAACCCTCCAGGTACCCGGCGATCCCGGAGCGCTCCGACACCCGCTCGGAGCCGACCCGGCGCAGCACCCGGTCGAGCAGCCGGGCGATCGCCTTGGCCACGAACCAGCCGATGACGAGGATCGCCAGGAAGGCGATGAACTGGGGAATGAACTTGGCGACCTTCGACCAGGCCTCGGTGAAGCCGGAGCCGAAGTCGACGGACAGTGCCAGCTGCTGAGCCACGGGAGTCCTCCACTCGGCGACACCGCGCCGGGAGCGGCGCGGCGACCCCCCACTCTTCGTGGATAGCAGCACTCCGGGTGGCCCGCACGCCCCGGCGACCCGCACTGGCCTTCACGGGTGAACCCGGTCCGGCCGGCCGGGGGCCCCGTCGGGCGCGCCCCGGACGTACAGTGGCGGTCCAGACGGCACACGGACGGCGGGGCGGGGAGCGGGGACGACGTGAGCGACAACCGTACGGGCGGCGGCGGCCACCGGGCACTGGCCTGGCAGGGACGGCCGCAGCGGCCGGGCGCCGCGGTGCTGGTCCTGCACGGCGGCCAGGAGCACAACCTCGCCCGGCCGGGGCCGCTCAACCTGGCCGGTCTGCGGATGGCCGGCTTCGTGCGCGCGCTGCGCCGCGAGACGGCGGGCGCGGAGGTGGCGGTCGGCACCGTCCGCTACCGCCACCGGGGCTGGAACGGCGAGCGGGCCGACGCCGCCCGGGACGCCGTCGCCGCGCTGGACGACCTCGCCGAGGAGCTGGGCCCGGTCCCGACCGTGCTGGTCGGCCACTCGATGGGCGGCCGGGCCGCACTGCGCGCGGCCGGCCACCCCACGGTCACCGGTGTGGTCGCGCTCGCCCCCTGGTGCCCGGCCGAGGACCCGTGCGAGCAGCTGGCCGGCCGCGACGTACTGATGCTGCACGGCGACCTCGACCGGGTCACCTCCCCCGCCGACACCCGCGCCTTCGCCGCCCGCGGCCGGGCCGCCGGAGCACGGGTCTGCGGCTACACCGTCGCGGGCACCGGCCACACCCTGATGCGGCGGATCGGCGACTGGCACCGTGCCACCGCCCGGCTCTCGGCCGGGCTGCTCGGTCTGCGCGAGCTGCCGCCGGAGGCCGCCGCCGCCCTCGCCCTGCCCGCCGGCTCCGACGCCTCCCTCGCCCTCCCGCTCCCCGCCCACCCCCGTACTGCCCCGCACCGCTCCCCGGCCCGCCCCCTGCCGACCGACGCCTGACGTCCGCCGGTGCCCACCCCGTTCGTCGGCCGCGCTCCCCTTGCCGCCGACCGACGCCACGTGCTGCGGGCCGTCCGATGTCAGTGGTGTCTGATCCACTGTCCGCACAGCGGGACCACCACCGAGCAGACAGGAGCCGCCGGCCATGGGCGTGCTGACCGACTACTTCCGCGCGGCCGACGACGGCGCCGTGCTCGCCGCTCTGGAGGACGCCGAGGGCGGGCCGCTGGTCGGCGGGGCGCGGCCGGTGTTCGACGGGGTCGAGGCGAAGGGGGTGGACCCGGACGTCGTCCTGGGGCAGCTGATAGCCGTCGTGCGGCGGGTGGAGTGGGAGGCGGACCTGGTCGGCGGGACGCCGGTGTGGCCGACCACGCCGCCGCCCGGCCGGGAGGGGCCCGCCGACGAGGACGACCCGTGGGCCACCGGGCCGTGGGTGACGCGGCTCGGTGGCGCGGTGCGGGACACCCTGGCGGACCTCCCGCGGGCCGGGCTCGCGGAGGTCAGCGCCCGGTGGGCGGCGACGGCCGAGGAGCTGCCGGACGCGGACGGCGAAGACCTGCGACCGCTGGTCGAGGAGCTGTCCGGGCTGGCCCGTCGCGCGCGGGAGGCGGGTGAGGACCTCTACTGCTGGATCTGTCTCTGAGGCCGGTCCCGGAGTACCGGCCTCAGCCGGTGGCGGGGTGGGCCATGGTGACGTGCCGGGTCTCGTCCTCCGCGAGGCCCGCGTAGCCGCTGACGGCGGTGGGAGCGATCCCGGGGTCGCCGGGGCGCTGCGCGCCGGTGGCCGCGTCCAGGGTCACGGGGCCGGTGCTCGTCCTGCCGTAGACGAGGCCGTGCCAGGCGGTGGTGACGGTGGGCGCCGGCCGCGTTCCGGTCGCGTCGGGCAGCCTCCACAGGAGGCTTCCGGTCGCGGGGTCGGCGGCGACGACGAGGTCGCGGTCGTGGCAGACGGTCACGGAGCGGCCGTCGTAGGCGCAGATGCCCGGGAACTCACCGAGGTCGAGCAGCCGACGACCGGTGCTCGCGTCCACCAGCCGGGCGAAGCGCTTCGACGAGCCCTTCTCCTGGCCCTGCACGAGGACGGTGTTCGGTCCGGCCGGGCGCACCGTCGTCTCCAGGCCGTCGCCGTCCTCCGTCCAGGCGTCCCGCCCGTCGCCGAGGTGCACGGCGGACACCCGGCGTTCGGCGGTCGCCCGGTCCTTCTCCACGGCGCCGACGATCTGCCCCTCGCCGAGCATGGCGCCCACGAACCCGGTCCGGCTCCAGAGCACCTTCCGGGAGAGCAGGTCCACCGCGAGGAGCAGCGCGTCGGCGCTGTCCGTGACCGAGACGACCGCCGTGGTGCCCCGCACGCCGAGCAGGGTGACGTACTTGCCGTCGCGGAAGCGTCCGTCGGGGAGTTCCAGCGGCAGCGACCAGGCGGCCTGATGGGTGGTGGTGTCCATGGCGACCAGCTCGGCGGCGGCGCGGGGCGCTCCCCCGCCCTCGCCGGGGATCGTCTCCGAGAAGGAGATGACGGCCAGGCGTGCTCCGCCGACCTCGGCGATCACGGGCCGCTCGAAGAACTGGGCGGGGTACTGGGCGCTCACCGTGCCGAGCACCTTGCCGTCGGCCAGGTCCACCGCCTTCAGGCTGCCCTGGGCCGGAAGGTAGGCGGTCGGCCCGTCGAGCACGGCCCTCAAGGCGCTGGCGTCCGGGGGAAGCGCGACACCTCGGGCGCGGTCGAAGGCCGTCGGCGGGTCGTAGCTCGCCCGGGCGCCCGCGGTGGGCGCGTCGCTCCCGCCGCCGGTGCTGCCGCTGCACCCGGTGAGCAGGACAAGAGCGACGGCGGCGCAGGCCACCGGCCCGGAGAGACGCGGCTTCATCCTCGGGGTTCCCCTGACGTGATCTCATGGCCGCAAGGCCGGGGCCGACAAAATGATCACCATACCGGCCTTGCGGGGCCCTCGGTCCGGGATCCGCGCCCCGGCCGGCCGAGGGGGCGGACGGCCGCACGGTGCCCGCGGCGCCGGGGGCGGGCGGATGCGGGATGCTGGCCCCATGACGACCGCGGTGGTGGTGGGCGGCGGGCCCAACGGGCTCGCCGCCGCCGTACGGCTGGCGCAGGCGGGGGTGCGGGTGACCGTGCTGGAGGCCGCCGAGGAGGTGGGCGGCGGCGCGCGCAGCGGCGAGGCGATCGTGCCCGGGCTGCTGCACGACCACTGCTCGGCCGTCCACCCGATGACCATCGGCTCGCCGTTCCTGCGCGGCCTGGGGCTGCAGCGCTTCGGACTGGAGTTCCGGCTGCCGGAGGTCGACTGCGCGCACCCGCTGGACGACGGATCGGCCGGCGTCCTGTACCGCTCGGTCGCCGACACCGCCGCCGGGCTGGGCGGGGCCGACGGCGCGCGGTGGCGACGGCTGTTCGACGGCCCGGTCGCGGGGTACGACCGGCTCGCCGCCGACATCATGGGTCCGCTGCTGCGCCTGCCCCATCACCCGCTGCGGCTCGCCCGCTTCGGACTGCCCGCCCTGCTGCCGGCCTCCGCGCTGGCGCGCCTGTTCTCCGGCGAGCGGGCGCGGGCGCTGTTCGGCGGGGCGGCGGCACACGCGTTCCAGCCGCTGCACCGACCGCTGAGCGCGGCGATCGGGCTCGGGCTGCTCACCTCGGGGCACCGGTACGGCTGGGCGGTGGCCGCCGGCGGCTCGGGGGCGATCACCCGGGCGCTGGTCGCGCTGCTCACCGAGCTGGGCGGCACCGTGGAGACCGGGGTGCGGATCCGCTCGGCCGCCCAACTCCCCTCCGCCGACCTCGTCCTGTACGACCTCGCGCCCGGCGCCGTCGCCGACGTCCTCGGCGACCGCCTGCCGCCCCGGACCGCCCGCGCCTACCGCCGGTTCCGTCACGGGCCCGGCGCATTCAAGGTGGACTTCGCCGTGGCGGGCGGCGTCCCCTGGACGGCCGAACCGGCCCGCCGCGCCGGCACCGTCCACCTCGGCGGCAGCTTCGCCGAACTCACCGCCACCGAGCGCGCCGTCGCCGTCGGGCGGATGCCGCGGCGCCCGTTCGTGCTGGTCGGGCAGCAGTACCTCGCGGACCCGCGGCGCTCCGTCGGCGACGTCCACCCGCTCTGGACGTACGCCCATGTGCCGCACGGCTACACCGGCGACGCCACCGAGGCGATCACCGCCCAGATCGAACGCTTCGCCCCCGGCTTCCGCGAGCGGATCGTCGGCCTGGCCGTCCGCCGCCCCGCCGACTTCGCCGCCGACAACCCCAACTTCGTCGGCGGCGACATCATGACCGGCGCCAAGGACGTCCCCCAACTGCTCCTCGGCCCCCGCGCCACCCTCCACCCCTACGCCACCGGCCTGCCCGGCCACTACCTCTGCTCCGCCGCCACCCCACCCGGCCCCGGCGCCCACGGCATGTGCGGCGCCCACGCCGCCGAGGCCGCCCTGCGCCGACTGCGCGGGCCCGGACGCGGACGCCCGGACTGACGGGGGCGGCGACGGGAAGCTGGGCCGAATGCGTGTATCGCTCTCTTGACTGGCGTCACCGAAGCGCGATACTTGCCTCACTCCCCGCTCGCCCGATGAGGTGGCCCGCCCATGGAGCTCTCGCCCTCTGCGCACGTGGACACGTTCTGTCGCGACAACCTCCCACCACTCGACGAGTGGCCGGAATTCCTGTTCGAACTACCGGAGTTGGCGTATCCGGATCGACTGAACTGCGCGCACGAGCTGCTCGACGCGACGATCGAGCGGTACGGGCCCGACCGGCGCTGCCTGGTCACGCCGGGCGGGCAGTGGACGTACGGCGAACTGCGGGAGCGCGCGGACGCGGTGGCCCGACTGCTGGTCGGACCGCTCGGGCTGGTGCCCGGCAACCGGGTGCTGCTACGGGGGCCCAACGCACCCTGGCTGGTGGCCTGCTGGCTCGGGGTGCTGAAGGCGGGCGGGGTGGCGGTGACCACCATGCCGCTGCTGCGCGCGGGCGAGCTGAGCACCGTGCACACGATCGCCCGGCCGGCCGTCGCGCTCTGCGACAGCCGCTTCCTGACCGAACTGGAGCGGGCCGAGACGCCCGGGCTGACCGTCGTGCCCTACGACGGAGCCGGGCCGGCCGGCCTGAGCGGGCACGGCGCCTTCGCCGCCGTGCCGACCGCCGCCGACGACGTCGCGCTGATCGCCTTCACCTCCGGCACCACCGGACGCCCCAAGGCGACCATGCACTTCCACCGGGACGTGCTGGCCAACGCCGACACCTTCTCCCGCCACCTGCTGCGCCCCACCCCCGAGGACCTGTTCACCGGCACTCCGCCGCTCGCCTTCACCTTCGGCCTCGGCGGCCTGGTGGTCTTCCCGCTGCGGGCCGGCGCCGCCACCCTGCTGCTGGAGCAGGCCACGCCCGGGCAGCTCGCCGAGCAGGTCCGGCGGCACGGGGTCAGCGTGCTGTTCACCGCGCCCACGGCCTACCGGGCGATCCTCGCCGCCGGGCTGGCCGACCGGCTGACGGGGGTGCGGCGCTGCGTATCGGCGGGCGAGCACCTGCCGGCGGGCGTCTGGGAGGCGTTCCGGGCGGCCACCGGGCAGCGGCTGATCGACGGCATCGGGGCCACCGAGCTGCTGCACGTCTTCATCTCCGCCACCGACGCCGACATCCGCCCCGGCGCGACCGGACTGCCAGTGCCGGGCTACCGCGCGGCGATACTGGACGACCGGGGCCGGCCGGTGCCCGACGGGCAGCCCGGGCGGCTCGCCGTCAAGGGCCCGACCGGCTGCCGCTACCTGCACGACCGGCGCCAGCGCGACTACGTCCGGGGCGGCTGGAACCTCACCGGCGACACCTATGTGCGCGATGCCGACGGCTACTTCTGGTACCAGGCGCGCAACGACGACATGATCGTCTCGGCCGGCTACAACATCGCCGGACCCGAGGTCGAGCAGGCGCTCGCCGAGCACCCGGACGTCGCCGACTGCGCGGTGGTCGGGGTGCCGGACGAGCGGCGCGGCAGCGTGGTCAAGGCGTACGTGGTGCTGCGCGCGGGGGCGGCGACGGCGGCGCCGGGGACGGTCCGCGCGCTCCAGGAGCACGTCAAGCGCACCATCGCGCCCTACAAGTACCCGCGCGTGGTGGAGTTCGTCGACGCGCTGCCGCGCACCGCGACCGGGAAGCTGGCCCGCGCCGAGCTGCGCCGCCAGGCGGCGGCGCCCACATCGGCCGCGGCTGCGGCTCCGGCCAGCGTGAGCACCGAACGGCGGGTCGAATGGTCGGACACCGACGCGGCCGGCCACTACCACTTCTCGGCCGTCCAGCGCTGGGCCGAGGCGGCCGAGGCGACACTGCTGCGCCGGCTCGGCCTGGACGGGCTGTTCGGCCGGATCCCCCGGGTGCACTTCGAGGCGGACTACCGCGAGCGGCTCTGGTTCGGCGACGTGGTCCGCACCGAGCTGCGGGTCGAGCGGGTCGGCGGCTCGTCGCTGCACTACGCCTTCGAGGTGCACGGGCCGCACGGCCTGGCCGCCAGCGGACGGATGTCGGTGGTGCACGCCGCGCCGCACGCCAAGGGCGCCGAACCGTGGCCGGAGCAGGTCCGCCGCACGCTGGCCGCCGCCGGGCGCCAGGAGCCGGAGGTGCTCCGGTGACGGCCGGCGCCGGCCGGATCGCGGTGATCGGCGCCGGACCGGGCGGACTCCACTTCGCCGCACTGGCCCGGCAATCGGCGCCCGAGCGGGAGATCACCGTCTTCGAACGGGACGGCCGCGACGACGGGTTCGGCTTCGGGGTGGTCTTCTCCGACGAGACGCTCGACGGCATCGCGCAGGCCGACCCCCGGGTGTTCGCCGCGCTGAGCGCCGAGTTCGCCCGCTGGAGCGACATCGACGTCCGCTACGCCGGCCAGGTCCGCACCTGCGGCGGCCACGGCTTCGCCGCGCTGGACCGCAACCGGCTGCGCGCGATCCTGCAACGCCGCTGCGCCGAACTGGCGGTGGACGTGCGCTACCGCACGCCGGCCCCGCCCGTCGAGCGGCTCGCCGAGGAGTACGACCTGGTGGTCGCCGCCGACGGCGTCAACTCGGGCACCCGGGCCGCGTACGCCGAGGCCTTCCGGCCCGAGCGGGACGAGCGCAGCGCCCGCTACATGTGGCTCGCCACCGACCGGGTCTTCGACGCCTTCACCTTCATCGTCGAGCGCTTCGACTTCGGCGTGCTGCAGGTGCACGCCTACCCGTACGGCGCCGAGCGGTCGACGTTCGTCGTGGAGCTGGCCGAGGAGCCCTGGCGACGGGCGGGCTTCGAGGCCCTGTCCGCACGGGAGTTCGCACGCGGCGAGAGCGACGCGGCGAGCGTGCGGCGCATCGCGCAACTGCTCGCCGGGCACCTGGAGGGACACCGGCTGATCCCCAACGCCTCCCGCTGGATCCGGTTCACCACGGTGCGCAACGCCACCTGGCGGCACCGCAACGTGGTGCTGCTCGGCGACGCGGCGCACTCGGCGCACTTCTCGATCGGCTCGGGCACCAAACTGGCCCTGGAGGACGCCCTGGCGCTCGCCGCCGGACTGAACGAACAGCCCACGCTGGAGGGCGCGCTGGCGGCGTACGAGGCGGAGCGCCGGCCGGTGGTGGAGTCCACCCAGCGGGCCGCGCAGGCGAGTCTGGAGTGGTTCGAGACGATCGGACGGCGGACCGGGCAGGGCCCGGACCAGTTCGCGTTCAACCTGCTCACCCGCAGCCGCCGGGTCACCTACGGGAACCTGCGGGCGCGCGATCCCGGGTTCGTCGCGGCGGTCGACCGGGCGTTCGCGGGGGCGGACGACACACCGGACCTCCCGCCGATGTTCCGGCCGCTGAAGCTGGGCGCGCTGGAGCTGCGCAACCGGGTGGTGGTGCCGCCGCTGGCCACCTTCACGGCCGTCGACGCGCTGCCGAGCGCGTTCGACCGGGCGCAGCTGACCGCGCACTCGCTCGGCGGCGCGGGGCTGGTGCTCGCCGGGATGACGGCCGTCGCCCCGGAGGGCCGGGTCGCCGACTGCCCGGGCCTGTGGAACGACCGGCAGGAGGCGGCCTGGCGCGAACTCGTCGACGCCGTCCGGGCGGTGAGCGACACCCCGCTCGGGATCCAGCTGACCCACGCCGGCCGCCGGGCCGCGACCTCCGGGCCGGCCGAGACCGGCCTGCCGCTGCTGGCCGCCTCGCCACTGCCGTGGCAGCCCGACGGTCCGCTGCCGCACGAGGCGAACGACATCCAACTCGCCGCCGTCACCGCCGACTTCGCCGCCTCGGCGGAGCGCGCGGCGCGAGCCGGTTTCGACGCCCTGGAGGTCCAGTTCGGCCACGGCCATCTGGTCTCCGGTTTCCTGTCGCCGCTCACCAACCGGCGCACCGACCAGTACGGCGGCCCGCTCGCCCACCGGCTGCGGCTTCCGCTGGAGGTGCTGGCGGCGGTGCGCGCGGTGTGGCCGGCCGGGCGGCCGCTGCTGGTGCGGATCTCGGCGAGCGACTGGGCACCGGGCGGCACCAGCGAGGCGGAGGCCGTCGCGATCTGCCGCGCGCTCGCGGACTGCGGCGCGGACGCGGTGGACGTCTCCACCGGCGAGGTGGTGGCCGGGGAACGGCCGCCGTTCGGGCGCGGCTACCAGACGCCGTTCGCCGAACTGGTGCGCCTGGCCACCGGCCTGCCGACCGTCGCGGTCGGCGCGATCTCCCACCACGACGACGTCAACTCGGTGCTGCTGGCCGGGCGGGCGGACCTGGTGGCGGTCGGCCGGGCCCAGCTGTACGACCCGCTGTGGACGCTGCACGCCGCCGCCGAGCAGGGCTACGCGGGCCCCGGCGCCCGCTGGCCCGAGCCGTGGGCGCCGGGCAGCCGCCGCCCGCCGACGCCGGGAGCCGACCGGGTGGCGCCGCGACAACGACTGATGCGCGAGCCGTCCCCGCCGGTGCACCGCCGCTGGCACCCCGGAAGCGACGACCGTCCCGGGCCGACCGGGCGTCCCGAGCACCACAAGCGTCCCGAGCGCCCCGGGGAGGAGCGATGACCGAGCCCGTGTCCGCCGCGCTGCGGCTGCCCCGCTTCACCGCGGCCGCCGTCCAGGCCGCGCCCGTCTTCCTGGACACCGCCGCCACCGTCGACAAGGCGGTCGCGCTGATCCACGAGGCGGCCGGCCACGGCGCCTCCCTCGTCGTCCTCCCCGAGGTGTTCGTCCCCGGCTACCCGTACTGGAACTGGACGATGACCCCGGTGCGGGGCTCGCCCTGGTACGAGCGGCTCTACCGCGCCGCGGTGGACGTGCCCGGGCCGCACGTGGACACGCTGCGCGCCGCCGCCCGCCGGGCCGGCGTGGTGCTGGTGATCGGTGTCAACGAGCGCGGCCCGCACAGCCTCGGGGTGCTCTACAACACCCTGCTGGTCATCGACGCCGACGGCGAACTCCTCAACGTTCACCGCAAGTTGGTGCCGACCTGGGCGGAGAAGCTGACCTGGACGCCCGGCGACGGCAGCACCCTGCGCGTCCACCGCACGGCCGTCGGCCCGCTCGGCGCGCTCGCCTGCGGCGAGAACACCAACCCGCTCGCCCGCTTCACCCTCCTCGCGCAGGGCGAACTCGTCCACGCCGCGAGCTACATCGCGCTTCCGGTCGCTCCCGAGGACTACGACATGGCGGAGGCGATCGCGCTGCGCGCCGCCGCGCACTGCTTCGAGGGCAAGGTGTTCACGGTGGTCTCGTGCTCCACCCTCTCGCCGGAGATCACCGCCGCGGTGGCCGGCGAGGACCACGAGCTGTGCAGGCAACTCTCGCGCCCGCACAGCGCGTTGTCCGGTGTCTTCGGCCCGGACGGACGCCCGGTGACCGAACCGCTGGTCGACGAGGAGGGCATCGTCTACGCCGAGATCGACCTCGGACGCTGCGTACAGCCCAAGCAGATGCACGACATCGTCGGCCACTACAACCGCTTCGACGTCTTCCGGCTGCACGTCGACAACCGCCCGCTGCGGCCGCTCACCCTCGACCCGCACCCTGCGAAGGAGGAGCAATGACCGAGGACCCCGCCCACGACGACAACCGGATCGGCCGGTCCCGGGTCACCGGAAGCCCGGAACTCACCGAATACTACGAGGAGCTGGCCAAGGTCGACGCGGGTGCGCTGTGGACCGTGGCCAATGAGATCGAACCCTGGTACCCCCAGCCGAGGTCGGTGCCGGTGCTCTGGCGCTACGCCGACCTGCGCCCGCTGGTCCGCAAGGCTCTCCCGCTGGTCACGGCGGACGACGCCGGGCGCCGGGTGGTCATGCTGGTCAACCCCGGCCGCCGCGAACTCAGCGCGGCCGTCGGCCTGTTGTACACCGGCCTGCAGATCATGGGCCCCGGCGAGTCGATGACCGCGCACCGCCACCAGGCCTCCGCGCTGCGCTTCGTCCACGAGGGCACCGGCGCCTGGACGATCGTCGACGGCCAGAAGCTCAGGGTCGGCCCGCGCGACTTCGCCATCACCCCCAACAGCACCTGGCACGAGCACGGCAACGAGTCCGACGAGGCCCCGGTGATCTGGCAGGACGGCCTGGACATCCCGCTGGTCAACATGCTCGACGCCAACTTCTACGAGGTGCACCCCGAGCTGTACCAGCGGCCCGGCGAGGTGGTGAACTCCTCGCTGCTGACCTACGGCGGCAACCTGCTGCCGTACGGCGTCGAGAAGTGGAGCCGCCCGTACTCCCCGCTGCTCGGCTGGCCCTGGGAGCCCAGCTACCACGCGCTCTCGCAACTCGCCCATGCCGTCGAGGGATCACCCTACGACGGGGTGATCATGGAGTACACCAACCCGGTCACCGGCGGCTCCGTGATGCCCACCATGGGCGCCCACCTCCAGCTGCTGCGCCCCGGCCAGGCCACCCGCGCCCACCGGCACACCGGCTCCGTCGTCTACACGGCGGCCAAGGGACGCGGCGTCTCGGTGATCGCCGGGCGGAGCTTCGCCTGGCAGCAGGGCGACATCTTCGTCGTGCCCTCCTGGGCCTGGCACGAGCACGCGAACCTCGACCCCGGCGAGGACGCCTGCCTGTTCTCCTTCAACGACTTCCCGGTGATGCACTCGCTCGGCCTGTACCGCGAGGAGGCCTACCCGGAGCACGACGGGCGCCAGCCCACCGCCACCCCGTGACCAGGAGCCCGTTGCCATGCGCCTGTTGACCTTCCACACCCCCGGCACCGACGACCCGCGCCTGGGCGCCCTGCTCGCCGGGGACCGCGTCGCCGACCTGTCCGCACTCGCCGCGGCCGCCGGCGCGGACCTGCCCGGCGACCTGCTGGGGCTGATCCGCGCCGGGCAGCGGGCCCTCACCACCGCCCGCGCGCTGGCCGACGGCGCGGCCCGGGACCCGTCGGCCCTGCCCACCCTCGCGGAGGTGACGCTCAGCGCACCGCTGCGCCCCGGGAAGATCGTCGGCGTCGGCCTCAACTACGTCGAGCACGTCGCCGAATCGCACCGCACCCTGGACACCGACCGCGAGCTGCCGGACCGCCCGGTGCTGTTCAGCAAGCCCTCGACCGCCGTCACCGGCCCCGGACAGCCGATCCGGCACAACGCCGACCTCACCGAGCAGCTCGACTGGGAGTGCGAACTCGCCGTCGTGATCGGCGCCCCGGCCTTCCGGGTGGCCGAGGCCGACGCCCGGCGGCACGTCTTCGGCTACAGCATCGTCAACGACGTCAGCGCCCGCGACCAGCGCCGCTCCGGCCAGTGGTTCTTCTCCAAGGGCCAGGACAGCTACGCGCCGTTCGGCCCGGTCGTGGTGACCGCCGACGAGATCCCCGACCCGCAGCGGCTGGACCTCTCGCTGCGCGTCAACGGCGAGCTGCGGCAGGACTCCAACACCCGCCACATGCTGTTCGGCATCGCCCGGCTGATCGCCGACATCTCCTCCGGCGTCACCCTGGAGCCCGGCGACGTCATCGCCACCGGCTCGCCGTCCGGCGTCGGCGCCGGGATGGTGCCCCCGCGGTTCCTCCGGCCCGGCGACCTCGTCGAGGCGACCATCGAGGGCATCGGCACCCTCGCCAACCCGGTGATCGACGCCCGCTGACCGCCCGCCCCGCCCCGCGGAGGAGCCCGTCCCGCAGAGGAGCCCGCCCCGATGACCAGCCCGAACGCCACCACGACCTACCGGATCGGCCAGATCGTCCCGAGCTCCAACGTCACCATGGAAACCGAAGTGCCGGCCCTGCTGCGGGCCCGCGAACGGGTCGCGCCGGAACGGTTCACGTTCCACTCCAGCCGGATGCGGATGACCAGGGTCACCCCCGAGCAACTGCGCCGCATGGACGCCGAGTCCGACCGGTGCGCCGCCGAACTCGCCGACGCCCGGGTCGACGTGCTCGGCTACGCCTGCCTGGTCGCCGTGATGGCCGCCGGCCCCGGCTACCACCGGGAGGCCGAACAGCGGCTGCACCGGCGCACCGCCGAGAACGGCGCCGCCGCGCCCGTGGTCACCAGCGCCGGCGCGCTGGTGACCGGCCTGCACACGATCGGCGCCGCGAAGGTCGCCGTCGTCACCCCCTACCTGCGGCCGCTGGCCCGCACCGTCGTCGACTACCTCGGGCACGAGGGCATCGAGGTGGTGGACTTCGCGGCCCTGGAGATCGCCGACAACCTCGACGTCGCCGCCCACGACCCGGCGAAGCTCCCGGCGATCGCCGCCGGGCTCGCGCACAGCCGGGCCGACGCGGTGGTGCTGTCCGCCTGCGTGCAGATGCCCTCGCTGTCGGCGATCGAGGAGGCCGAGCGGCGGCTCGGCAAACCGGTCGTCTCCGCCTCGGTCTGCACCACCCACCAACTGCTGCGGGCCCTCGGCCTGCCCGCCTTCGCCCCCGGCGCCGGGCACCTGCTGTCCGGCGCCTTCGCGGAGTCCTGACCGCCTCCCGTCGGCCCGGACACCACCACTATGATCACCACCAGCCGACGGGAGGAGATCCGGATGACCGAGAACGCCTCCCGGCCGAGCTCACTGATCCACACCGTCTACGGCGAGTTCGTCCGCCGCCTCGGCGGCTGGATATCCATCGCCGACCTGATCGGCCTGCTGGCCGAGCTGGACGTCGACGCACCCGCCGTCCGCTCGGCCATCTCGCGCATGAAGAAGGCCGGCACCCTCCTCCAGGAACGCCGCACCGGCGACCGGAGCGGCACCGGCTACCGCCTCTCCCCCGCGATGGAGCCGGTGTTCGAGGAGGGCGACCGCCGGATCTTCCGCAGCCTGGAGCCCGCCGAACTCGCCGACGGCTGGGTGGTGGCCGTCTTCTCCGTCCCCGAGTCCGAGCGCGCCCACCGCCACACCCTGCGCTCCCGGCTCGGCTGGCTCGGCTTCGGCAACGCGGCCCCCGGCGTCTGGCTGGCCCCCGCCCGGGTGCTGCCCGACGCCCGGCGGCTGCTCGAACGCCTCGGCCTGGACGCCTACGTGCACCTCTTCCTGTCCGCCGAGTACGCCGGCTTCACCGACCTGCGCACCGCTGTCGCCGACTGGTGGGACTTCCCCGCCATCGAGGCCCAGTACGCGGCCTTCACCGACGCCTGGCGGCCCGCCGTCACCACCCTGCGCGGACGGACCGACCTCGACCCGGCCGAGGCGTTCCGCGCCTACGTCCCGATGCTCGACCAGTGGCGCCGTCTGCCCTACCTGGACCCGGGCCTGCCCGAGCCGCTGCTGCCCGCCGAGTGGAACGCCGTCGCGGCGCGGGCCGTCTTCACCGAACTGCACACCCGGCTCGCCGGACCCGGCCTGGGGTACGTCGAGCAGGTCACCGGCCTGTCGGCCGCCACCCACCACCAGGAACCGTTCCAGCACCGGGGACCGTTCCAGCACCAGGAGCCGTGACGACGATGACCCGTCCGCCCGCCGACCTGCTGGTGCGCGCCGCCCGCGTGCACACCCTCGTCCCCGGCGGGCCGCCGCAACGCGCGCTCGCCGTCACCGGCGGCCGGATCACCGCGCTCGCCGCCGACCCGCACGGCCTGGACGCGCTGGCCGGACCGGCCACCGAGGTCGTCGACGCCCCGCACGCGACCGTGCTGCCCGCCTTCGACGACACCCACACCCATCTGGTCCTGGCCGGCCACAGCGTGCACGGCGTGCCCGTGCACCGGGCCGCCGACCTCCCCGGGTTCCTCGCCCTGATCCGCGAGCGCGCCACCCGCACCCCCGCCGGGGAGTGGATCCGCACCACCGTCAACTGGCAGGAGGTGAACCTCGCCGAGCAGCGGCTGCCCACCACCGGGGAACTGGACGGCGCCACCGTCGACCACCCGGTGCTGGTCCGCCGCGGCGCCTACAACATGGTGCTCAACTCGGCGGCGCTGCGGCTCGCCGGGATCACCGCCGCCACCCCCGACCCGCCCGGCGGCGTGATCGAACGCGACGCGGACGGCCGGCTCACCGGTCGGCTGATCGACAAGGCGACCGAACTCGCCGACCGCGTGCTGCCCCGGCCCGGGCTCGCCGAGCGGATCGAGGGCCTGCGCGCCGCCTCCGCCGGGTACGCCGCCACCGGGATCGGCACCGTCCGCGACTGCCTGGTCCCGGTCGAGGACCTCGACGTGCTGCGCGCCGCCCGCGACGAGGGCGCGCTCGCCGTCCGGGTCCGGGCCCTGGTCTCCGGCTTCGCCGTCCGCACGCCGGAGCAGGTGGACGCGCTGCTGGACCGGGTCGTCGCCTGGCGCGCCGCCGGCCAGGAGGACGACCGGCTCGCCGTCTGGGGCGTCAAGTTCGGCATCGACGGCGGCTTCGAGGCGGGCGCGCTGGAGGAGCCGTACCAGGGGCGGCCCTGCTACCACGGGCGGCTGCTCTGGGAGCCGAAGGAGCTGGCCGACGCCGTCGAGCGGGTCGTCGGACGCGGCCTGCGGGTCGGCGTGCACGCCTGGGGCGATCGCGGGCTGCGCACCCTGCTGGACGTCTACGAGGACGTGCTCGCCCGCCGCCCCGGCCTGCCGCCCGGCACGCTGGTCGTCGAGCACGGCGGCCTCGCCCGGGCGGACCAGCGGGCCCGGGCGATCGCGCTCGGCATCCCGGTGACCGTCCAGCACCCGCTGCTGCACGACGGCGCGCCCGCCCAGCGGCGCGCCTGGGGCGAGGAACGCACCGGCGCGCTGTTCCCGCTGCGCGAGTGGCTCGACGAGGGGGCGCAGCTCTCCGCCGGCTCGGACTTCCCGGTCGGCCCGTACGGCGCGATGCTCTCGGTGTGGGGCATGACCACCCGCGCCACGGTCGCCGGGGTGCTCGGCGCCGAGCACGCGATCGAGCGCGCCGAGGCGATCGCCCTGCACACCGTGGCCGCGGCCCGGCTGACCGGCGAGAGCGCCGAGCGCGGCTCGCTGCGCCCGGGCGCGCTCGCCGATCTGACGCTGTGGCCCGCCGACCCGCTGAGCTGCCCGGTCGACGAGCTGCGCGCGCTGCTGCCGGAGCGCACCGTGGTCGGCGGACGCACGGTGCACCGCCGCTGAGACATCCGCTGAAACGCCTGCTGAGGCGCCCGCTGAGAGGGCGTTCGATAGGGGATTCCCCCCAACTGTCCGGCTTTTGATCACGCGGCGCGGACTCGGTTCCAGGATCTCGTGGCGGCCGGGTCCG
>NZ_JBHVPZ010000035.1:0-86751 GCF_042887135.1 Kitasatospora sp. NPDC057965 | reverse complement strand
TCCGGCCCCCCCCGGGGCCCCCCCCGGGCCTTTCCCCCGGGGGGCGCCCCCCCGGTTGTAACCGGGGGGGCCCGCCGCCGTGCGTGAGCCGAGACCGCGGCCTCAGGTGTTCCCGGTGCCGCTGCCGTTGCCGGCACCGCCGGGCAGGCCCGGGAGGAACGGCACGTTACCGCTGTAGTCGCCGATGCCCTTGACGATGGTGTCCATCACCGCGACGTCCGGCGCCTTGGCGGCGATGTCGAAGCCCAGGTGCACCGAGACCAGCGACTTGCCGTCGGCGGACGGGAAGACCACCGTCTGCACGTAGCCGTCGTTGCCCTTGGCGGCGTCCACCTTCCAGCGGACCAGGTAGCCGTCCCGGCCGTCCACCTTGACCGCCTCGGACTTGAGCTCCTCGTGCGAGAGGATCTCGTTGTAGGAGTCCTTGGCGGCCTTGTCGATGTCGGCCTTGGCCGCCGCCTGCACATCGGTGCCGCCGCCGTCGATCCGGCCGGTGTTGGCGCCGCCGAGCGAGCAGGTGCCGCCGCCCTCGCAGTCGTAGCTGCCGATGCTGAGCGCCGCGTAGCCGTCGCGGGTGGTGCCGCCCTCCCAGCCGGAGGGGACGGGCAGGACCAGCCGGTTCACGATGTCGACGGCCTTGTCGCTGCCGGTGGCGGGGCCGTTGCCCCGGCCGTTGCCGCCGTTGCCGTTGCCCTTGCCGCCGTTGCCCTGGTTACCGTTGCCGTTGCCCTGGTTGCCATTGCCCTGATTGCCGTCACCCTGGTTGCCGTTGGCACCGGGGCCGTTGCCGTCGGGGCCGCCGCCGAAGTCCGGCAGGCCGCGCCACCGTCCGTCGCCCTCCTGGCCGGACGGGCGCGCGGAGCGGTGCCGGTCGCCGTGGTCGTCCATCGCCAGGTAGGTGACGCCCGAGCCGACGCCCAGGCCCAGCACGGCCGCCACCGCCGCCGCGATCACCAGCTTGGACGGCTTGCGCCGCTGCTTGGGCGCGGGCGGCACCGGTGAACCGTAGGCGGTGCCGAAGGGCGGCGGCTCCGGGTAGCGGACCGACGGCCCGCTCTCCAGCACCTCCCCCTCCAGCACCTGGGGCCCGGCGGCCTCGTCCGGCCCCGGAGCACCGGCCGCCGGCGCCTCCGGCGGCGGTGCGTCCGAGGGTGCGGGCCGGGTGTTGGCCGTCCACCCCTTGCCGTCCCACCAGCGCTGTGGTCTCGGGTCGCTGGTGATGTCCTTCGGGTCCGGGTACCACCCGGCGGGGATCTGCTCACTCACGGGAATGAATCTAAAGGCAGCCGGATAAGCGCGAAATCAGCTGGGCCCCGAATTCCGGGCTTTTCGATGAGATTACGGTGAGAAGGTGCGCCGCGGCCCCCGGAAGCCCTACAGCGGGGTCACATAGGCACCGGCGATCCCGCCGTCCACCAGGAACTCGCTCGCGGTGATGAAGGAGGAGTCGTCGCTGGCGAGGAACGCCACCGCGGCGGCGATCTCCTCCGGGCGGGCGAAGCGGCCCAGCGGGATGTGCACCAGCCGGCGGGCCGCGCGCTCCGGGTCCTTGGCGAACAGCTCGCGCAGCAGCGGGGTGTCCACCGGCCCCGGCGACAGCGCGTTGACCCGGATGCCCTCCCGGGCGAACTGCACGCCCAGTTCGCGGGACATCGCCAGCACACCGCCCTTGGAGGCGGTGTAGGAGATCTGCGAGGTGGCGGCGCCCATCCGGGCCACGAAACTCGCGGTGTTGATGATCGAGCCCTGCCCGTGGCGGCGCATGTACGGCAGCGCCGCCCGGCAGCAGAGGTAGACCGAGGTCAGGTTGACCTCCTGCACCCGGCGCCACGCGTCCAGTTCGGTGGTGAGGATGGAGTCGTCCTCGGGCGGCGAGATGCCGGCGTTGTTGAAGGCGACGTCCACGCTGCCGAAGGTCTCGTAGGCCTCGTCGAAGAGCGCCTCGACCATCGCCGGGTCGGTGACGTCGGTGTGCACGAAGAGGCCGCCGACCTCCTCGGCCGCCGCCTTGCCGGTGGTCTCGTCGACGTCGGCGCAGACCACCTTCGCGCCCTCGGCGGCGAGCCGGCGGGCCGAGGCCAGGCCGATCCCGCTGCCCGCGCCGGTGATCACGGCCGTCCGGCCGACCAGCCGGCGGCAGACCGGCGCCGCGGGCTGCGCGGACCGCTCCGGCCGTGGGGACCGCTCCGACCGGTCGGACGCGCGGGGGTGGTGGGACTGCTGGGTCACCGGGTGCTCCTACTCCTCGGTCCGGATGTAGACGTTCTTGGTCTCGGTGAAGTGCGCCAGCGCCTCCGGCCCCAGCTCGCGGCCGACCCCGGACTCGCCGAAGCCGCCGAACGGCGTCCAGTACCGCACCGAGGCGTGCGAGTTGACCGAGAGGTTGCCGGCCGCGACGCCCCTGGCCAGCCGCAGCGCCCGGCCGAGGTCGCGGGTCCAGATCGAGCCGGACAGCCCGTACCGGGTGGCGTTGGCGAGCCGCAGCGCGTCCGCCTCGTCGGTGAACGGCAGCACGACCGCGACCGGGCCGAAGATCTCCTCGGTGACCGCCGGCAGGTCCTCCCGGACGGGTGCCAGCACCGTCGGCGGGTACCAGTAGCCGGGCCCGTCCGGCACCGCGCCGCGGGCCAGCACCGGCAGGTCGGGCGTCACGTACGACGCCACCCGGCGGACCTGCTCGGCCGAGATCAGCGGGCCGAGGGCGGTCCGCGGATCGGCCGGGTCGCCGGTGCGGATCCGCTCGACGGCGGGCAGCAGCAGTGCCAGGAAGTCCTCGTAGGCCTCGCGCTGGACCAGGATCCGGCTGCGGGCGCAGCAGTCCTGGCCGGAGTTGTCGAGGAAGGACATCGGATCGGCGGCCCCGGCGAGGTCGGCGTCGGCGAAGACAATGTTGGGGCTCTTGCCGCCGAGCTCCAGGGTGACCCGCTTGGCCCGGGCCGCGCAGCGGGCGGCGACCTCCTTGCCGACCCCGGTCGACCCGGTGAAGACGATCTTGCGCACCGCCGGGTGGTCGACCAGCGCCCGCCCGGTCACCGGCCCGGCGCCCGGCACCACCTGGAACAGGCCCTCCGGCAGCCCGGCGGCGAGCGCGAGTTCGGCCAGCCGCAGCGCGGTCAGCGGGGTCGCCTCGGCGGGCTTGAGCAGGACGGCGTTCCCGGCGGCCAGCGCGGGCGCGAAGCCCCAGGCGGCGATCGGCATCGGGAAGTTCCAGGGGGCGATCACCCCGACCACGCCGACCGGCTCGTGGAAGGTGATGTCCAGCCCGCCGGCCACCGGGATCTGGCGCCCGCTCAGCCGCTCCACTCCCCCGGCCGCGTACTCCAGCAGGTCGCGGACGTTGCCCGCCTCCCAGGTGGCGTTGCCGATGGTGTGGCCGGCCTCGGTGACCTCCAGGGCGGCCAGTTCGGGGACGTGCACCTCCACCTGGTCGGCGAAGCGGCGCAGCAGCCGGGCCCGTTCGCCGGGGGCGAGGGCGGCCCAGCCGCGCTGCGCCTCGACGGCGCGGCGCACGGCGGCGTCCAGTTGCCCGGGGGTGGTGTCCGGGACGGTGCCGAGGACCTCGCCGGTGGCGGGGTTGCGGACGGCGCGGGCGGCGGGCCCGGCCGCGGTGGGGACGGTGGTGGTGTCGATGGTGCTCACATCCGCTCGAAGGATCGGTAGCGCTCCCAGTCGGTGATCGCGCCGTCGTAGGCGGTCTGTTCGACCCGGGCCATGTGTTGGTAGTGCTCGACCACGTCGTCCCCGAAGGCGGCGCGGGCGAGTTCGCTCGCGCCCCACAGATCGGCCGCCTCGCGCAGCGAGCCGGGCACCCGGGCGTAGTCCTCGACGGCGTAGGCGTTGCCGAGGCAGGGGGCGGGCAGTTCCAGCTTCTGCTGGATCCCGTGCAGTCCGGCGGCGAGCATGCCGGCCACCGCCAGGTACGGGTTGACGTCGCCGCCGGGCACCCGGTTCTCCATCCGCAGCCCGGAGCCGTGCCCCACCACCCGGTAGGCGCAGGTCCGGTTGTCGCGGCCCCAGGCGACGGCCGTCGGGGCGAAGGAGCCCGGGCGGTAGCGCTTGTAGGAGTTGATGTTCGGCGCGTAGAGCAGGGTGAACTCGCGCAGCGCGGCCAGCTGTCCGGCCAGGAAGTGGCGCATGGTGTCGGTCATCCGGCCGTCATCGGCGGCGAACGCCGGGGCACCGACGGCGTCGCGCAGCGACAGGTGGATGTGGCAGCTGTTGCCCTCGCGCTGGTCGTACTTGGCCATGAAGGTGAGCGCGCAACCGAGTTGGGCGGCGATCTCCTTGGCCCCGGTCTTGTAGACGCTGTGCTGGTCGCAGGTGGTGAGCGCGTCGGCGTAGCGGAAGGCGATCTCGTGCTGGCCGAGGTTGCACTCGCCCTTGGCGGACTCCACGACCAGGCCGGCGCCGGCCATCTCGGTGCGGATCCGGGAGAGCAGCGGTTCGACCCGGGCGGTGCCGAGCAGCGAGTAGTCGGCGTTGTAGAGGTTGGCCGGGGTGAGGCCGCGGTAACCGCCCTGCCAGGCCTGTTCGTAGGTGTCGCGGAAGACCAGGAACTCCAGCTCGGTGCCGACGTCCGCGGCCAGGCCGTGCTCGGCGAGCCGGGCGATCTGGCGCCGCAGCAGCTGGCGGGGCGCGGCGGAGACCGGGTGGCCGCCGCGGCCGGCCAGGTCGGCGGTGACCTGGGCGGTGCCCGGCTGCCAGGGGGTCAGCCGCAGGGTGGACAGGTCGGGGCGCATGGCGAAGTCGCCGTAGCCGGTCTCCCAGGAGGAGAGCGCGTAGCCGTCCACGGTGTTGAGTTCGACGTCGACGGCGAGCAGGTACTCGCAGGCGTCGGAGCCGTGCTCGGCCACCTCGTCCAGGAAGAAGCGGGCGGCGAAGCGTTTGCCCTGCAGGCGCCCCTGCATGTCGGTGAAGCCGAGGGCGACGGTGTGGACCTCTCCGGCGTCGACCAGGGTGCGCAGCTCGTTCAGGGTCAGCGGGGCGCGGCGGGGCGGGGTGCCGGGCGCGGCCGCGGGGCCGTCGGGCGCGGTGGTGCCGGGCGCGGTGGTGCGGTCGGACATGGCGGACGCCCTCCTCCTCGATCACGCAGCGAGACCAAGCGGTCACAGCGAACCGTACGGCCTGTCGCGGAGGGGGCGGAAGAGGGCGGGCGGGTGTGGCGCGCCGATGTGTGAGGTTGACGAGGGATCAGACGGGACGGGAGGAGAATGCGCGCCATGGAACGCAGGCCTTTTGTCGGCGTCAGCACCTATCTGGTGGACGCGAGTTGGAGCGACTGGCGGGACCGCCGGGTGGCCCTGGTGCCCGAGCGGTACACCGCGTACGTGCAGGACTCGGGCGGGATCGCGGTGCTGCTGCCGCCGGACGCCCCGGAGCGCGCGCCGGAGGTCCTCGCCCGGCTCGACGCGCTGGTCATCGCGGGCGGGCCGGACATCGACCCGGCCTACTACGGGCAGCCGCCGCACCCGCTGAGCGACATCGACGCGGTGGAGCGGGACGTCTGGGAGAGCGCGCTGCTGCGGGCGGCGCTGGCGGCCGGGATCCCGCTGCTGGGGATCTGCCGGGGCATGCAGGTGCTCAACGTGGTGTGCGGGGGCACGCTGATCCAGCACCTGCCGGACGTCGTCGAGGTGGACGTGCACACCGGCTCGCCCGGCCGCTACGGCACGCACCCGGTGCGGCCGGTGCCGGGCACGCTGCTGGGCGGGCTGCTGCCGGAGCCGGAGCTGGCCGTGCCGACCTTCCACCACCAGGCGGTGGACCGGCTGGGGGCGGGGCTGCGAGTGAGCGCGCACGCGCCGGACGGGACGGTGGAGGCGGTGGAGGGGCCGGGGTTCACGCTCGGGGTGCAGTGGCATCCGGAGCAGGGGGACGACCTGCGGGTGATGCAGGCGCTGGTGCGGGCGGCGACGGCGGCCCGGTCGGTGCAGCTGGAGACGGTGGAGGTGGGGTAGCCCCGGGACGCCCCGGGGGCGGGGTGGATCAGGGCGAGGCGGATCAGGGCAGGGCGGATCAGGGCAGGGGCAGTCCGGCGGCCGTGGCGATCACCCCGGCCGCGCCGGCGGCCAGCAGGGCGAGCACCACCCCGCGCCGGGCGGCGACCAGCCAGAGCAGCGCTCCGGCCAGCACCGCCCACTGCCAGCCGGGGCCGAGCGCGGCGGCGAGCGGCAGCGCCGAGCCGGCGATGGCGCCGATCACGGCCGGTCCGGCGCCGGTGAGGAAGTCCTGCACCCGCGCATCGGCGCGCAGCCGGTCGAAGTACCGGCCGCCGAGGATCACGAAGAGGAAGGACGGCGCGAAGGCGACCGCCGCCGCGAGCAGCCCGCCGGCGATCCCGGCGGCCGCGTAACCGACGACGGCGACGGTCTGCACCACCGGACCGGGGGTGACCTGACCGAGGGCGACGGCGTTGAGGAACTGTCCGTCGGTCATCCAGTGGAAACGGTCGACGGCGTCGTTCTGCATCAGCGGGATGATCACGAACCCTCCGCCGTAGGAGAGCGCGCCCACCTTGAACGCCACCCAGGCCACCGCGCCGAGCCCGCCGAGCGCGGGCAGCCCGGCGGCGAGCGGCAGCACGCCGGCCCGCGTCCGGCGGGGTCGTTCGCGTCCGGGTCCGCCGCTCTCCGTCGGTCCGCGCCCCCGCGTCCGGGCGAGCCCCCGCCCACGGGCCCGGACCGCGGTCTCGGCCAGGCCGGAGGCGATCAGCACCAGGACCAGCCAGGGGCCGGTCAGTACCGCCGCCAGCGCCCCGGCCAGCGCGTACCCGGCCCAGCGGGCGCGGGCGCCGCGGCCCCGGCCGGCCCGGGTGAAGCTCGCGGGGACCAGCGAGGTGGCCGCCTGCACGGCGACCGCCGGGACGGCCGCGCCCGCGCCGGCGGCGGCGGCGAGCACCCACCGCGGCGGGTCGCCGGCCAGGAAGAGCGCCGCGAGGGCGAGGATCAGCGCGAGCCCGGGCGCGATGAAGCAGGCCCCGCCGACCAGTGCGCCCGGGGCGCCGCGCAACCGCCAGGCGGTGAGGATCGCGAGCTGGGTGGAGGCCGGTCCGGGCAGCAGGTTGGTCGCCGCGATGCCGTCCTCGAACTCCTCCGGGGAGAGCCACTTGCGCCGCTCCACGCAGAGCCGGCGCAGCAGCAGGATGTGGGCGGGCGGTCCGCCGAAGCCGGTGATGCCGATCCGGCCCCATTCGCGGGCGATCGTTCCCAGACTCACCCGTCCGGTCGTTGCCATGCGCGTCTCCCCTGTTCAGCGGCGGCGCGACGATACCGGACGGGGGTTACCGTCCGGCAATGACAACGGTCTCCAGTGCAGCCTTTGGATCTTCGTCCGATCTGCGGTTCACTTCGAGTGCGGGGCGGTCGCGCACGCCGCCCCTTACCCCCACGCGTTCATGAGTTCCAGGAGAGGACTTCGATGGCCGGCCACGAACACTCCCGTCATGATCATGAGCATGACCAGGCGCATGACCACGGCGGCCCCGGCGGTCACGGTGGCCACGGCGCTCACGGCGGCCACTCGCACGGCGTCTCCGCCGATGCCGACCGCCGCTGGCTGGTGAGCGCGCTCGCGCTGATCGTGGCGTTCATGGCCGGCGAGGTGGTGGTCGGCTTCGCCGCCCAGTCGCTGGCGCTGATCTCGGACGCCGCGCACATGCTCACCGACGCCATCTCGATCGTCCTCGCGCTCGTCGCCATGCGGCTGGCCGCCCGTCCGGCCCGCGGCGGCTACACCTACGGCCTCAAGCGCGCCGAGATCCTCTCCGCCCAGGTCAACGGCGTGACCCTGCTGGTGCTGTCCGCCTGGCTCGGCTACGAGGCGGTCAAGCGGCTGTTCGAGCCGCCGCAGGTGACCGGCTCGCTGGTGCTGGTCACCGCGCTGGTCGGGATCGTGGTGAACCTGGCCGCCACCTGGTGCATGTCCAAGGCCAACCGCAGCTCGCTGAACGTCGAGGGTGCCTTCCAGCACGTCCTGACCGACCTGTACGCGTTCATCGCCACCGCCGTGGCCGGCGTGATCATGGTGACCACCGGCTTCGCCCGGGCCGACTCGATCGCCTCGCTCATCGTGGTCGCGCTGATGCTGAAGGCGGGCATCGGCCTGGTCCGCGACTCCGGGCGGATCTTCCTGGAGGCCGCGCCCGCCGGCGTCGACCCGGACGCGGTGGCCGACCGGCTGGTCGCCCAGCCGCTCGTCGAGGAGATCCACGACCTGCACATCTGGGAGATCACCTCCGGCCAGCCGGCGCTCTCCGCGCACATCCTGGTCACCCCGGGCGGCGACTGTCACGCGGTGCGGCGCGGACTCCAGCGCCGGCTCGCCGACGAGTACGGGATCACCCACAGCACCCTCCAGGTCGACCACGTCGGCGAGGACGAGGCCGGCGCGCTGCTGCAGATCAGCACGCCCGGCGACCTCACCCCCGAGCACTGCGCCGACGCCCACGGCCCCGTCCACCGCGCCGGGCCGCACGAGCACTAGTCGGGCCGCACGAGCCAGGAGAGCCGTGCTGTCCGCCCGGTACGGCATGATCGGAGGCGTGACCGCACCCCGACTGATGCTGCTCGACTCCGCCAGCCTCTACTTCCGGGCCTACTTCGGCGTACCGGACACCCTGCGCTCGCCGCAGGGTGAGCCGGTCAACGCCGTCCGGGGCCTGCTGGACTTCATCGCCCGGCTGGTCCACGACCACCGGCCCGACCGGCTGGTCGCCTGCATGGACGCCGACTGGCGCCCCCAGTGGCGGGTGGACCTCATCCCCTCCTACAAGACCCACCGGGTCGCCGAGGCCGCCACGGACGGCGAGGAGGAGGTGCCGGACACGCTCGCCCCGCAGGTCCCGGTGATCGAGCAGGTGCTGGACGCGCTCGGCATCGCCCGGATCGGCTCCCCCGGCTACGAGGCGGACGACGTCATCGGCACGCTGACCGCGCGCGCCACCGGGCCGGTGCAGATCGTCACCGGCGACCGGGACCTGTTCCAGCTGGTCGACGACGCCCGCGCGATCACCGTGCTCTACCCGGTCAAGGGCATGGGCAACCTGCAGGTCACCGATGACGCGCTGCTGCTGGAGAAGTACGGCGTGCGCGGCGCCCAGTACGCCGACATGGCCGCCCTGCGCGGCGACCCGAGCGACGGCCTGCCCGGCGTCAAGGGCATCGGCGAGAAAACGGCGGCCCAGCTGATCCACGAGTACGGCGACCTCGCCGGCATCCGCACCGCCGCCCAGGACATCGGCTCCAAGCTGACCCCGGCGCGGCGCCGCAACCTCCTGGAGGCCTCGGCCTACCTGGACGTGGCGCCCACCGTGGTCCGGGTCGCCACCGACGCCCCGCTGCCCGACTTCGACCCCGCCCTGCCGGGCGAGCCGCTCGACCCGATGACCCTGGAGTCCCTCTCCGCCCGCTGGAACCTCGGCACCTCGCTGGACCGCGTCCTGGAGGCCCTGACCGGCTGATTCACCGTCCCCTCCCCCTGTGGCCCGCCGCATCGTGCGGCGGGCCCCTTGCTTTGCCCTGCCGTGAACTCTTGACCGCAATCTACTTTGCGATACAAAGTTGGTGCACTGACACGACGTCACCAGGGGTGGACATGGACACACTGCACCGGGACGACCCGGCGGAACTGCTCGCCGCGACGGAGAGCCTGCGCGCCCGGGCCCGGATCCGCCTGCGCGGCTCGGGCATCCCGCTGATCGGCCTCGGGCTGCTCGCCCTCGCCGCCGTGCCGATCGCCGGTCAGGCCTACAACTTCGCCGCCAACGGGCGCAGCATCACCTCCTACCCCTACTTCGCCTACTCCGAGTACATCGGCCTCTGCGTACCGCACTCGATCGACGGCCCGTGCCTGGAGGGCGAGTTCGACGGGGCGATCCTGCGCTTCGTCGGCTGGGGCATCTGGTACGCCCTCCTCCCGCTGGCCTGGTTCGTGCTCGCCCGCTGGTACCGGCGGCGCGGGGAGAGCCGCGGCATCGTCCCGCACCGCGGTGCCTGGCTCGGCACCGCGGCCGCGGCCGCCGTCCTGATCGCCGCCGTCCCGGTGGTCCTGGTGTCCATGCGGCGGATCCCGTTCAGCCTCCACCTCCTCGGCAACAACTACGCCTCCCCCTGGTACGTGGTCGGCGTCGGCCTGCTCCTCCTCGGCCTCACCGAGCACGACCGGCTGGTCGCCGTCACCGGGCTCGTCCACACCGCGCTGCTCACCGCCTACCTCTCGGGGCTCTGGGGCGACGGCTGGCTGCCCTGGCTCGACCGCTTCGACACCGCCTGGGCCGACGGCGCCCGGCCGAAGGCCCTGCTGCTCGCCGCGGTCCTGCTCGCCCCCGGCCTGACCCAGTGGACCGCCGGACGCCGCACGTGCACCGGATCCCGTACGGTCACCTCATGAGCGTTGCGGACGACACCGAGGAGCGGCACCCGACCCTGGCCCTGGACGACACCGTCCACCAGCGGGTCCGGCTCGGGATCCTGGCGGTCG
Source organism: Kitasatospora sp. NPDC057965 (assembly GCF_042887135.1). Taxonomy (NCBI): domain Bacteria; kingdom Bacillati; phylum Actinomycetota; class Actinomycetes; order Kitasatosporales; family Streptomycetaceae; genus Kitasatospora; species Kitasatospora sp. NPDC057965. The sequence continues at coordinate 76,275 of NZ_JBHVPZ010000035.1, read as the reverse complement.
CCCGCGAGGCCGAGAGCGTCGAGTTCGCCTTCCTCAAGCAGGAACTGGGCCTCACCGACGGCAACCTCTCCCGCCACCTCAAGGTCCTGGAGGACTCCGGCCTGATCGCCGTCAACAAGGGCTACGCCGGCCGCCGCCCGCGCACCTGGATCACCCTCACCCCCACCGGTGCCCAGGCCCTCGACCGCGAACTCCGCGCCCTGCGCGCCCTGGTCCACCGCCTCGAAGCGGCCACCCGGCCCCCGCGGTAGGGCGACCACGCGGGTGGGGTGACAGCAGGATGCCCGGGCTCCGGAGGGGAGCCCGGGCAAGGGGGGTGGGTCAGCTGACGGAGGAGTAGGCGATGATGCCGCGGCGGAGGCCGTCGATGGCCTTGCGGGCGGTCTTGCGGAGCTCCGCGTCCTCGCCGGCGGCGTCCTGGATCTGGCCGAGGACGTCGATCAGCTGCTTCGTCCAGCGGACGAAGTCGCCGGCCGGCATGTCGGCGTCGCGCAGGACGGAGTCCAGCGAGTGGCCCAGGGCCCAGCGGTAGGCGGCCCAGGCGAAGCCGAGGTCGGGTTCGCGCTGGCCGACGCCCTCGGCGGTGTTGATGCGGTGCTGCTCCTCCAGGGCGTCGAGGTGGCCCCAGATGCGGACCATCTGGCCGAGGGCGGTCTTCGCCTCGCCCTCGGGGACGCGGGGGGCGGTGGCGTCGTCGGACTGGCGGGCCTCGTACACCAACGCGGAGGCGCAGGCGGCGAGTTCGGCGGCGGCGAGGCCGCTCCACACACCCTCGCGGATGCACTCGGAGGCGAGCAGGTCGAGCTCGCCGTAGAGCCGGCCGAGCCGCTTGCCGTCGTCGGTGACGGTGTCGCCGCTGAGGTAGCCGAGGTCGGTGAGCAGGCCGCAGACCCGGTCGAAGGTGCGGGCGATGGTGTGCGTGCGGGAGCGCATCCTGCGTTCCAGCAGCTCGGTGTCGCGGTGCAGCCGGTGGTAGCGCTCGGACCAGCGGGCGTGGTCCTCGCGCTGGTCGCAGCCGTGGCAGGGGTGCTGGCGCAGGGTGGTGCGCAGCCGGCTGATCTCGGGGTCGTCGGCGGCGGCCGCGCGGCCGCGCCGGAACCGCTCGGGCTCCAGGTGGCCGGCCTTGGTGCGCAGGGCCGAAGCGAGGTCGCGGCGGGACTGCGGGCTGCGCGGGTTGAAGGACTTGGGGATGCGCAGCCGGTCCAGCGCGGCGACCGGGTGCGGGAAGTCGATCATCGCGAGCCGCTTGACCTGCCGCTCGGCGGTCAGCACCACCGGGCGCGGCCCGTCCTGGTAGTCGGGGTGGCGCGGGCCGCCGCGCGGCGAGCGGCTGACCGGCGGCAGGCCGGGGTCGAGGACCAGGGCGAGGCCGGCGAACTTGCCGGTGGGCACGTGGATGACGTCGCCGGGCTTGAGCTGCTCGATGGACTCGACGGCGGCGGCGCGGCGCTGGCTGCTGCCCTCGCGGGCGAGCTCGTTCTCGCGGTCCTTGAGCTGCCGGCGCAGCGACATGTACTCCTCGAAGTCGCCGAGGTGGCAGGTCATGGACTCGCGGTAGCCCTCCAGGCCCTCCTCGTTGCGCTGGACCTGGCGGGCGATGCCGACCACCGAGCGGTCGGCCTGGAACTGCGCGAAGGAGGTCTCCAGCAGTTCGCGCGAGCGGTGCCGGCCGAACTGGGCGACCAGGTTGACGGCCATGTTGTAGGACGGCCGGAACGAGGACTTCAGCGGGTAGGTGCGGGTGCCGGCCAGGCCGGCCAGCGCCTCCGGGTCCAGGCCGCGCTGCCACAGCACCACGGCGTGGCCCTCGACGTCGATGCCGCGCCGCCCGGCCCGGCCGGTGAGCTGGGTGTACTCGCCGGGCGTGATGTCGGCGTGGGTCTCGCCGTTCCACTTGACGAGCTTCTCCATGACGACGGAGCGCGCGGGCATGTTGATGCCCAGGGCCAGGGTCTCGGTCGCGAAGACGGCCTTGACCAGTCCCTTGACGAACAGCTCCTCGACCACCTCCTTGAACCGGGGCAGCATCCCGGCGTGGTGGGCGGCGATGCCGCGCTCCAGCCCGTCCAGCCACTCGAAGTAGCCGAGGACGTGCAGGTCCTCGTCGGGGATGTCGGCGCAGCGCTCCTCGACGAGGGCGCGCACCCGGGCGCGGTCGACGTCCTTGTTGAGGCGCAGGCCGGAGGAGAGGCACTGCTGGACGGCGGCCTCGCAGCCGGCCCGGCTGAAGATGAAGGTGATCGCGGGCAGCAGGCCCTCGGCGTCGAGCCGGTCGATGACGTCGACCCGGCCCGGGGTCCAGACCCGGCCGGGGCGGCCGTTCGGCATGGAACGGCCGCGGCCGCGGCCGAACTTGTCCCGCGGGTTGCGGTCGAGCTCGCTGCGGGCGAGGCGGACCAGTTCGGGGTTGACGGCCTTGCCGGGGTTGCGCACGTTGCCCTTGGGGCGGCCGTCCCGGTCGGGGCTGGCGAACAGGTCGTACATCCGGTTGCCGGCCATCACGTGCTGCCAGAGCGGGACCGGCCGGTGCTCGGAGACGATGACCCGGGTGCCGCCGCGGACGGTGTCCAGCCAGTCGCCGAACTCCTCGGCGTTGGAGACGGTCGCGGAGAGCGAGACCAGGGTGACGGACTCGGGGAGGTGGATGATGACCTCCTCCCAGACGGCGCCGCGGAAGCGGTCGGCGAGGTAGTGCACCTCGTCCATGACCACGTAGCCGAGGCCGTCGAGGGTGCTGGAGCCCGCGTACAGCATGTTGCGGAGCACCTCGGTGGTCATCACCACGACCGGGGCATCGCCGTTGACGGTGTTGTCGCCGGTGAGCAGGCCGACCTTGGCGGCGCCGTAGCGCCGGACGAGGTCCCCGTACTTCTGGTTGGACAGCGCCTTGATCGGCGTGGTGTAGAAGCACTTGCGCCCGCCCTGGAGGGCGAGGTGGACGGCGAACTCGCCGACGATGGTCTTGCCGGAGCCGGTGGGCGCGGCGACCAGGACGCCTTCGCCGGCCTCCAGGGCGCGACAGGCCTCCAGCTGGAAGTCGTCCAGCGGGAAGTCGTACAGCTCCTGGAAGCCGTACAGGGCGGTGGCCTGCTCCTTGGCCCGGCGGCGGGAGGCGGCGAAGGCCTCGGCGGGGCTGAGTTCCCGCTCGTCGGAGGGGTCCCGGCCGTCGGAGGACTCGCGCTCAGGGGTGTTCATCGCCGTCCGGGGGTCGCGGGGGTCGGTGGTGTGATCTCGCATCTCAGCGAGAGGTTACCCGGCGGGGCTGACATCGATAGCACCGTTTTTTCCCGGGGAAGAGATCGCTTCTCTCTCACATCCATAGTTGCAAATGTCTGCAAGCGGTCATCGGACGGCCAGCTTCGAACGACTCCGGTCATCCACGGTGACACGCCGTGCGGCCTGCCTACATTCGGTGGCACATCCCGGTGACACCCACCGGGCCCACGGGAGGTGCGGACGATGGCGAACCTGGAGACCTCGCTCAAGGAGGCCATGGCGATCGAGGGCGCGATCGGCGTCGCCCTGGTCGACTACGGCAGCGGCATGGCGCTCGGCACGCTCGGCGACGGCGGCGAACTGGACCTCAACGTCGCCGCCGCGGGCAATACCGACGTGGTGCGGGCCAAGATGCGGGCGATGGAGCACCTCAACCTGCTCGACAACGAGATCGAGGACATCCTGGTCTCCCTGACCAGCCAGTACCACCTGCTCCGCCCGCTCACCACGCAGGGCGGCCGCGGGCTGTTCCTCTTCCTCGCGCTCAACCGCGGCCGCGCCAATCTCGCGATGGCCCGCCACCAGCTGAAGCGGATCGAGACCGCGCTGGAGATCTGACGACCCGGGGACGCGCCGGTGAGGCGAACAGGGAGGGAGCGCCGTGGCGGTCGTGCTCTACCAGGCCAAGGCCGAGTTCTTCCGGATGCTCGGCCATCCCGTCCGGATCCGGGTCCTGGAGCTGCTGCAGGCCGGACCGACGCCGGTGCGCGAGCTGCTGGCGGCGCTGGAGGTCGAGCCCTCCCGCCTCTCGCAGCAGCTCGCGGTGCTGCGCCGGTCCGGCATCGTCACCGCCACCCGGGAGGGCAGCACGGTGGTGTACGCGCTGGCCGGCGGGGACGTCGCCGACCTGCTGCGGGCGGCGCGGCGGATCCTCACCGGGCTCATCGCCGACCAGCACGTGCTGCTCGCCGAGCTGCGCGCCGCCGCCGACTGAGCCGGGGAGGCGCGGCAGCGGGCGCCCGGGGCCGGCGCCCGGGGCCGGGCTAGCCGAGCAGCCCGGCCAGCCCGTCGGCCAGCACCTCGTACTCGGGCGCCCGGTTGTACAGCTGCCCGCACAGCCGCAGCACCCCGCCGCCCGGCCAGGGGCGCGCCACCGTCCGCACGGCGTGCCGGCGCCACATCGCGGCCATCAGGTCCCGCGCCTGCGGCAGCGTCTCGGCGACCCCGGGCGGCAGCCGCAGCGCGCGCATCGACAGCCCCGCCGAGGACGGCAGCGGCGCCAGCCCGGTGCGCGCGGCGACCAGCGCGGCGCCGTACCCCACCAGCTGCTCGTTGTGCGCGCGCACCGCTCCCGGGCCGAACGCCTCCAGCACGTCCAGACCCGCCGGGGCGGCCAGGTAGGGCGTGTAGTCCAGGGTCCCGCGCCACTCGACGGAGGCCGGGTAGCCCTGGTGGTCCTCCCAGGAGAGGATCAGCGGGCGGATCTTGCCGGCCCACTCCGGGCGGACCACCAGGACGCCGGTGGCCCGCGGGGCGAAGGCCCACTTGTGCAGGTTGCCGAACCAGAAGTCGGCCTCCGCCGGGACCGGGCCCGCCAGCATGCCGGGCTCGTGCGCGGCGTCCACCACGGTGGTCACGCCGCGCCCGCGCAGGGCGCGCAGCAGCTCGGGGGTGGCGATCCGGCGCGCGGTCGGCGAGGTGATGCCGTCCAGGACGGCGAGCACGGTGCGGTCGGTCACCGCGGCCAGCACCGCCTCGCGCACCGCGTCCCCGTCGGGCAGGTCCAGCGGCAGCCGCACGGTGCGCAGCTCGGCCCCGGCGTCCTCGGCGCGCCGGCGGACGGCCTCGGTGACGGTGCCGTAGCCGTGGTCGGTGACCAGGACGTGGTCCCCGGCGGCGAGCGGCACGTTGGCCAGGGTGACGGCGATCGCGTCGGTGACGTTGGGCACCAGGGCGAGCAGCTCGGGCTCGGTACCGAGGGCGGCGGCGATCCGGGCGCGGGCGCCCGCGACCCGCTCGGGCAGGTCGGCGAAGAAGCCGTCCGGGTCGGCCTCCTGCTCCCGGTGCAGCCGGCGCTGGAGGTCCTGGACCGGGACGGGGAGGGCGCCGAAGGAGCCGTGGTTGAGGTGGATCACCGCCGGGTCCAGCGAGAACAGCGCCTCGGTTCCGGGCAGCGGCTCGGGGGGTACGACGGCCTGCGGGGTCTCGGTCACTGCGTTCCTCCTGTTACCTGGATCACGTGATGTGTGACATTTCACATGTCGTCCCACTGGTCGGCGAGCCGGTCCCGCGGCGACCATCGGGCGGTGACCATCACCGACTCCTACCTCTCCCTCAGCGCCCGGACCGGCCGCTTCAGCTTCGGTGCCCCGCGAGCGATCTCGCTCAACCAGGACGGTACCCGCCTGCTGCTGCTCCGCTCCACCGGCCCCGAGGACGCGTTCGACCGCCTCCACCTCCTCGACCTCACCACCGGCGAGGAGCGCGAGGTCGCCGACCCCACCGCCCTCGCCCCCGGCCGCACCGGCGCCACCGCCGACCTTCCCCCCGTCGAGCGACGGCTGCGCGAGCGCAGCCGGCTCACCGCGGCCGGCATCGGCACCTACGCCGCCACCCCCGACCTCGCCGTCGCCGTGTTCGCCCTGGACGGCCGGCTCTTCCGCACCGAGACCGCCACCGGCCGCAGCACCGAGCTGCCCACCGCCGGCCCGGCCTTCGACCCCCGCCCGAACGCGACCGGCGAGCTCGTCGCCTACGTCGCCGACGACGCGCTCTACGTCGCCTCGGCCGACGTGCCCGGCCGCCAGCGGCTGAGCCCGGAGGACGGCGCCCGCTGGGGCGTCGCCGAGTTCGCCGCCGCCGAGGAGCTGGGCCGCCACCGCGGCCACTGGTGGCGCCCGGACGGCACCGCCGTGCTCGCCGCCCGGGTGGACGAGTCCGCCGTCCCGCCGCGCCACTTCGCCGACCCGGCCCACCCCGAGCAGGCCCCCGAGCAGTTCGCCTACCCGCAGGCCGGCGGCCCCAACGCCGACGTCCGGCTCTGGGTGCTCGGCCTGGACGGCACCCGGGTCGAACTCGACTGGGACACCGTCGCCTTCCCCTACCTGTGCGCCGCCGAGTGGGCCGGCGACGACGAGCTGCTGCTCACCGTCGCCGACCGGCTGCAGCAGAACGTGCTGCTGCTGAGCGCCGACCCGGCCACCGGATCCACCACCGAACTCTCCCGCACCACCGACGAGTTCTGGGTCGACGACCTGCCCGGCACCCCCGCCCGGCTGGACGGCGGCCGGCTGCTCACCGTCCACGACACCCCCGGCGCCCGCGGCCTGGCCCTGGACGGCAAGCCGCTGGACACCGACGGCCTGCAGATCCGCCGGGTGGTCGGCCGGCTGCGCGGCAAGCTGCTCTGCGAGACCGGCGAGGGCGACCCGTTCGACCAGCACGTCCACCTCGTCGACCCGGACGGCGGTGCCCCCGAGCGGCTCTCCGAGGGCCCCGGCGTGCACAGCGCGCTGGCCGCCGGCGAGACCCTGCTGCTCACCTCGGCCGACCAGGACGGCGTGCGCCGCGAGGCCCTCACCCCGCAGGGCGTGACCGCCCTGACGGACCGCGCCGCCGCGCTGCCGTACCGGGTGCGGCCGCGGCTGGCCCGGGTCACCGCGCGCTCGCTGCCCAGCGCCGTGGTCTACCCGCGCGGACACGTCGCCGGCCGGCAGCTGCCGGTCCTGCTCGACGTCTACGGCGGCCCCGGCTACCAGGCGGTGGCCAACGAGCCGCGCCGCTGGCAGCTCAAGCAGTGGTGGGCCGACCAGGGCTTCGCGGTGGTCACCGTCGACAACGGCGGCACCCCGTTCGTCTCCCCCGACTTCTCCCGGACGATCTTCCGCCGGTTCTCCGAGGTCGCGCTGGAGGACCAGGTCGACGCGCTGCTCGCGCTCGGCGCCGAGCACCCCGACCTCGACCTCGGCCGGGTCGGCGTGCGCGGCTGGTCCTACGGCGGCTACTTCGCGGCGATGGCCGTGCTGCGCCGCCCGGACGTCTTCCACGCGGCCTGCGCGGGCGCCCCGCCCACCGACTTCCGGCTCTACGACACCGCGTACACCGAGCGCTACCTCGGTCTGCCCCAGGAGAACCCGGAGGGCTACGCGGCCGACTGCCTGGTGGACGACGCACCCTCACTGACCCGGCCGCTGCTGCTGATCCACGGCCTGGCCGACGACAACGTGCACCCCTCGCACACCCTGCTGCTCTCCCAGGCGCTCACCCGGGCCGGCCGCCCGCACAGCCTGCTGGCCCTGCCCGGCGTCACCCACATGACCCCGGGCGGCGTGAACGAGCAGCTGGCGCAGGCCGAACTCGCCTTCCTGCGGGCCTCCCTGGGCTGATCCGCGAACGGGCGCCGGTCCGCGGTCCGGCCCGGCGCCCGTTCCGTCGTCGTGCGCGCCGGCCCTGCACGCCGCCGGGCGGCCCACCCCGGGGCCGGTGCTCGGCGTGCTCGCGCCGATCGGCGTCGCGCCGGGGTGCACGACCGGCCGGCTCTCCACGGCCCCGAGCGCCGCACGGCCCCCGTCCGGGCCGTGCGGCGCTCTCGCGTCCGCGCACCGCGCACCGCGCACCGCGAGCCTCGCCCGAAGCCCTTCCGTGTGACCCATGACATGTGAAATATTACCTGCGCTCACCCGACCACCCCCGTCCGGAAAGGACCGGTCAGTTGCGCAGACTGTCCGCGGCGTTCGCGGCCGCGCTCACCACGAGCGCGATAGCGGCCACCCTCCTCGGGTCCACCGCCCAGGCCGCCACCCCCTCCCCCACGCCCGCCCTCACCGCCGAGAGCGGCACGGGCGCCGAGGCCGGCGGCCTCGAAGCCCCGCCCGCCCCGCTCGCCCCGCAGGAGCGCGAGCGCCAGTCGCTGCGCACCAAGGCGCTGGAGCAGGTCAACAAGGGCGCCGTGGCGAAGACCACCGACCGCCGGGCGCCCGCCAAGGTGCGGGTCGGCAACGACTACGTCCAGCTCGCGCAGCAGCGCAAGGACAAGGTCTTCGTCATCCTCGCCCAGTTCGGCGACCAGGTGGACAACTCCACCCTCTACAACGGGCAGCCGCGCTACGCGGGCACCCCGGGGCCGCAGCACAACAGCATCCCCAAGCCGGGCAAGGGCGACAACCACACGCTCTGGAACCAGGACTTCAACCGGCAGTACTACCAGAAGATGTTCTTCGACGACACGCCCGGCGCGGTCTCGATGCGCAACTACTACCGCACCCAGTCCTCCGGCCGCTACGACGTCGAGGGCACCGTGAGCGACTGGGTCACCGTGCCGTGGAACGAGGCCCGCTACGGCTCCAACAAGGGCCCGCAGGGCTCCGGCGCCTGGACCCAGGGCCAGGAGTTCATCCGGGACGCCGTCAAGGCCTGGTACGACGGCGAGATCGCCAAGGGCCGCACGGCCGCCGACGTCAAGGCCGAGCTGGCCCAGTACGACGTCTACGACCGCTACGACCACGACAAGAACGGCGAGTTCGCCCAGCCCGACGGCTACCTCGACAACGTCATCGTGGTGCACGCGGGCGTCGACGAGACCTGGGGCGGCGGCGCCCAGGGCGCCGACGCGCTGTGGGCGCACCGCAGCTGGACCTTCCCGGACCCGACCGGCCAGACCGGCCCGGAGGGCAACAAGATCGGCGGCGCACCGGTCGGCGACACCGGCCTGTACGTCTACGACTACGTCCAGGCGGGCGAGAACAGCGGTGTCGGCCTGTTCGCCCACGAGTTCGGCCACAACCTCGGTCTGCCCGACCTCTACAGCACCACCGGCGGCGACAACAGCGTCAACTTCTGGTCGCTGATGTCCTCCGGCTCCTACCTCGGCAAGGGCCGCAACACCACCGGCGCCTACCCCGGTGACCTCGACGCCTGGAGCAAGCTCCAGTTCGGCTGGCTCAACTACGACGAGGCGCAGGCCGCCACCCGCTCCAGCCACGCCCTCGGCGTCAGCGGCTACAACACCGACCAGGCGCAGGCCGTCCTGGTCCACCTGCCGGACAGCACCACCAGCACCGACCTCGCCGACCCGCGCGAGGGCGGCAAGCAGTGGTGGAGCCAGACCGGTGACAACCTGGACAACGCGCTGGCCCGCGACGTCGACCTCACCGCGGTCACCGGCCCGGCCGCGCTCGACGCCGCCGTCTGGTACGACATCGAGCAGGACTACGACTTCCTGACCGTCGAGGCCTCCACCGACGGCGGCCAGCGCTGGACGGCCCTGCCCGGCACCGTGGACGGCGCCCCGATCGGCAGCACCAGCGCCAACGTCCCCGGCCTGAGCGGCACGTCCGGCGCCTACCGGCAGCTGCACATCCCGCTGGACGGCTACGCCGGGAAGAATGTCCGGCTGCGCTTCCACGTCACCTCGGACGGCAACACCCACGGCAAGGGCGTCCTGGTCGACGCGGTGAAGATCACCGCCGGCGGCACCGAGCTGTTCGCCGACGGCGCCGAGAACGGCACGGCCGGCTGGGTCAGCACCGGCTTCACCATCGTCACCGGCCGCACCTTCGTCCAGCAGCACCCGCGCGCCTACCTGGTGGAGAACCGCCGCTACACCGGCTACGGCGAGTTCCTGAAGACCGGGCCGTACAGCTTCGGCTACTCCGGCGTCGACGGCAAGAAGGACATCGTCGACAACTACCCCTACCAGGAGGGCGTGCTCATCTGGCTCTGGGACACCGCCTACGGCGACAACAACACCAAGGACCACCTGGGCGGCGGCCAGATCCTGCCGATCGACGCCCGTCCGACGCCGGTCCGCTTCGCCGACGGCACCCTGGTCAACGGCCGGGCGCAGACCTACGACGCGACCTTCTCGCTGAAGCCGACCACCGCGTTCACCCTGCACAAGGCGGGCGTCCCGGTGCGGATCGAGTCCAAGCCCGCCGTCCCGGTCTTCAACGACCACAGCGGCGTCTACCGGGACCCGGCCACCCCGCAGCTCGCGGTGAACGTCCCGGACACCAACACCAAGATCGAGGTCGTCCGCGAGGCCCAGGGCGGGCGGATCACCACCGTCCGGGTGGGCCCGGCCTCCTGACCCGCGCGTCCTGACGCGCCCAGTACCCCCGGTGTCCTGAGCACCGGGTCTCCCGTGGAAGACAGGTACCACGGAAGAAACGGCCGCCCCGGTCCTCCCCCACGGAGGGCCGGGGCGGCCGCGCTTCCCGCTCAGCGCGCCTCCGCACGCCCCCGCCGCAGGCTCATCGCGGCCGTGACGGTGCCGAACACCGTCAGCGCGCCGAGCCCGAACACCATGTACCGGGCGCCGTCCAGCGTGGAGTCCCCGCCGATGCTCACCAGCGTCCCGGCCAGCGCCGAGCTCACCGAGAAGGCGATCAGCTGGGTGGTATTGAGCCCGGCCGCCGCCTTGGCGCCCTCCGCCTCGTCGTCCGTGCTGCGCATCGCCGTGACGCTCAGGTGCGGGAAGGCGATGCCGATGCCCGTCCCGCCCGCGACCAGCACCAGCGCCCACAGCAGCACCCGCCCGCCGGAGGCCGAGCCCGTCTGCAGCAGGCCGTACGCCAGCAGGCCCGCCGTCAGCACCGCCGGGCCGCAGCGGATCGCCAGCTCGCGGGCCCGCTCCGAGCCCATGTTGACGCTGAACAGCTGCGCGGACGTCCAGCCCACCGACACCGTCGCCCCCAGGAACCCGGCCGCCAGCGGGCTCAGCCCGCCCAGCTCCTGGCCGAACAGCGGGATGAAGGTCTCGGTCATCACGCCCGTGCAGTACACCGCGACGGTCAGGTAGATCCACTTCAGGTGGTTGCCGCGCCGGTAGGTGTGCTTCGGCAGGACGGTCGCCGCGCCGCCGCGCTCGGCCAGCACGAAGCCGGCCAGCAGCGCCAGGCCCAGCACGATGCAGAGCACCGTCGCCCAGCCGCGCGGCACCGTCGAACTGATGCTGAAGGTGGCCGCCGCCAGGGTCAGCAGCAGCAGCGAGGCCAGCGGCAGCGGCTCGGTCGCCCGCCCCGTCCCGGACGGCCCGGGCAGCGAGCGCCGGGCCAGCACCGCCAGCACCACGGCCGCCGCCAGCAGCAGCAGATAGGCCCCGCGCCACAGGCCCAGTTCGGCGAAGAGGCCGCCCAGCGAGGGGCCGACCAGCGTGCCTACGCCCCACATCGCCGACACCAGCCCGGCCGCCCTGGTCCACAGCCGCTCCGGCAGCGCGGTGCGGATCACCGCGTAGCCGAGGCCGGCCATCAGCCCGCCGCCCAGGCCCTGGACCACCCGGCCGACGATCAGGACCTCGATCGAGGGACTGGCCGCGGTCAGCCCGGCGCCGCCGGCGAACACCAGGAACCCGGCCAGGTAGGCGCGCGAGGGCCCGAGCCGGGCCAGCAGCCGGCTGACCAGCATCGCGGAGATCACCGCGGAGATCAGGAAGCCGGTCGCCACCCACGCGTAGTAGCGGGCGCCGCCGATGTCCTCGACGATCGAGGGCAGCAGGGCGGCGGTGAAGTAGAGGTTCATCGCGTAGAGGGCGACACCGCCGGCGAGGATCGAGGCCTGGGCGGCGAACTGCCGGGAGAACAGTCCGCCCCAGCCGCCGGAGGAGGCCGGCGGCCCCGTGTCCGCAGGGTGACGTCCCTGGTCGGAGGGGGTGGAGGCGGTCTGGGCGGGCGAGGATTCGGTCACGCTTCGGTACGGTAGTAGCTCAAGAGAACTTGAAGTCAAGGAGGCTCATGGACGGCACCGCGGACCTCCCTGGGAGCCCGGAGCCCCGGCCCCGCCCGGCCGATCTGCTGACCGTCGGCGAGGTCGCCCGGCGGGCCGGTGTGGCCGCCTCCGCCGTGCGGTTCTACGAGGACCAGGGGCTGATCGCCTCCGAACGGACCTCCGGCAACCAGCGCCGCTACCACCGGCACGTGCTGCGCCGGCTCTCGCTGATCCTGGTCGCCAAGCGGCTCGGCATCCCGCTGGCCGAGGTGGCCGAGGTGTTCGCCGGGCTGCCCGCCGACCGGATGCCGGACAAGCGGGACTGGGAGCGGATCTCGCGCCGCTGGGCGGCGCTGCTCGCGGCCCGGCGCCGGGAGATCGAGCGGCTGGAGAGCGAACTGACCGGCTGCATCGGCTGCGGCTGCCTCTCGCTGCGCCGCTGCCGGGTGCTCAACCCGCGGGACGCGCTCGCCGCCGACGGGCCCGGCCCGCGCCGGCTGCCCTCCGAGGAGTCCGGCCCCGCCCCCGGCTGAGGCCGTGGACCCCGGGGCCGGAACGCCGAAGGGCCGGAACGCCGAAGGGCCCGCCGGGACCGACGACCCAGGTCGGTCCGGCAGGCCCGGCGCACCCGGCCACTGGGGGTGGCCGGGTGGACCCGGTCGGACGCGGCCCTCATCAGGCTCCCCGCCGCGCCCGACCGGGCGTTCTGTGGGGCGCGCGGAGACGTCGCTCCGCGCGCGGGTGGTGCCGTACCGCCCGTTGTGGGGGTGGCCGGACGGTACGGCGGTCGAGCCGCGGCCGGGAGCGCGCCCATCGGCGGGCGCTCGCGGCCGCGAGACCGTGTCCCGGGTCAGTTCTCCGGGAAGTGGCAGGCCGCCTCACGGCCGCCCGGACCGGCGATCTGCAGCAGCGGACGCTCCGTGCGGCAGATCTCCTGGGCCTTCGGGCAGCGCGGGTGGAAGCTGCACCCGGACGGCGGGTCGGCGGGGCTCGGCGGGTCGCCGAGCAGCACGATCCGCTCGCGCTCGCGTTCCGCCGCCGGGTCCGGCAGCGGCACCGCCGAGAGCAGCGCCCTGGTGTACGGGTGCGCGGGGTTGCCGTACACCTGGTGCTTGTCGCCGATCTCGACGATCCGGCCGAGGTACATCACCGCGACCCGGTCGCAGACCCGCTTGACCACCGAGAGGTCGTGCGCGATGAAGATGTACGCCAGCCCGAGCTCGTCCTGGAGCCGCTCCATCAGGTTGACCACCTGGGCCTGGATGGAGACGTCCAGCGCGGAGACCGGCTCGTCGGCGACCACCAGCCGGGGCGAGGTGGCCAGCGAGCGGGCGATGCCGATGCGCTGGGCCTGGCCGCCGGAGAACTCGTGCGGGTAGCGGTCCAGGTGCTCGGGGATGAGACCGACCAGTTCCATCAGCTCGGCGGCCCGCTTGCGGGCGTCGGCCGCGCCGGTGCCCTGGACCAGCAACGGCTCGGAGATGATCCGGGCCACCGTCTGGCGGGGGTTGAGCGAGGAGTACGGGTCCTGGAACACCATCTGCAGGTGCTTGCGGTGCGGGCGCAGCTGGGCCTGGGTCAGGCCGCCGATCTCGGTGCCGTCGAAGGTGACGGTTCCGGAGGTCGGGTCGCTCAGCCGGACGATCATGCGCCCGGTGGTGGACTTCCCGCAACCGGACTCGCCGACCAGGCCGAGGGTCTCGCCGGCGCCGACGTCGAAGCTCACCCCGTCCACCGCGCGGATCGGGGCGCCGGCCTTGCCGGTGCGCGAACGGCGGCCGGGGAAGGTCTTCACCAGGTCCCGGACGGACAGCAGGGGCTGGGCCGGGTCGGTCGTCGCGGTCATCCCAGGGCTCCTTCCGGCACCAGCGGCAGGTGACAGGCGGCCTGGTGGCCGGGCGAGAGCGGACCGAACTGCGGGCGCTCGGACAGGCAGCGGGCGTGCTCCTCGGCGGTGGCGGCGGTGGTGCGGGCGCAGCGCGGGGCGAAGGAGCAGCCGGGGGCGGGGGCGATCAGCGACGGCGGGCTGCCGGGGATGGCCCGCAGCGGGGCGTCGTCGGTGTCGTCCAGGCGGGGCAGCGAGTCGAGCAGCCCTCGGGTGTACGGGTGCGCGGGGGCGGCGAACAGCCGGTCCACGGTCGCCTGTTCGGCGGCGCGGCCGCCGTACATGACGAGCACTTCGTGGGCGACCCGGGCGACCACGCCCAGGTCGTGGGTGATCATCACGACGCCGAGGCCGCGCTCCTGCTGGATCTTGGCGATCAGATCGAGGATCTGGGCCTGGACGGTGACGTCGAGCGCGGTGGTCGGCTCGTCGGCGATCAGCAGTTCGGGTTCGCAGGCGAGCCCCATCGCGATCATCACGCGCTGGCGCATGCCGCCGGAGAACTGGTGCGGGTACTCGTCGACCCGGCGGGCCGGCTCGGGGATGCCCACCTCGGCGAGCATCTCGATCGCGCGCTGCCGCCCGGCCTTGCGGGAGGCCTTGAAGTGCACCCGGTAGTGCTCGGCGATCTGCTCCCCGACGGTGTAGAAGGGGTGCAGGCTGGACAGCGGATCCTGGAAGATCATCGCGATCCGCCGGCCCCGGACGGCGCCGAGGGCCTTCTCGCTGAGGCCGTTGAGCTCCTGGCCGTGCAGCCGGATCGAGCCGCCGACCTCGGCACCGCGGTGCAGGCCCATGACGGCGAGCGAGGTGACGGACTTTCCGCTGCCGGACTCCCCGACCAGGCCGAGGGTCTTCCCGGCCTCGACGGTGAAGTTGATGCCGTCGACGGCCCGGACGGTGCCGCGCGGGGTGTTGAAGGAGACCTTGAGGTCTTCGACCTCCAGAAGGGCGGTCATCAGTACCTCACTCTCGGGTCGACGAATGCGTAGAGCACGTCGACCAGCAGGTTCGCGACCACGATGAAGAAGGCCGCGAGCAGCGTGACGCCGAGGATGACGGGCTGGTCGGAGCGGAGCAGCCCGTCGTAGAAGAGGCGTCCGATGCCGGGCAGGCCGAAGATGGACTCGGTGATGACGGCGCCGGCGAGCAGGCCGCCGAGGTCCATGCCGAAGATGGTGAGGATCGGCGTCATGCCGGAGCGCAGCCCGTGCTTGACGGTGACCGTGCGGGACGGCATGCCCTTGGCGCGGGCGGTGCGGATGTACGGCTCGGACATCGCCTCGATCATCGAGTTGCGGCTCTGCCGCGCGTACTGGGCCGCGTACAGCAGGGCCAGCGCGATCCAGGGCAGCAGCAGGTTGGAGCCCCATTCGAGGGGGTTGTCGGTGAACTTGTGGTACGAGGGGTAGGGCAGCAGGCCGGCGCTGCGCACGACGCCCCAGATCAGCATGATCGAGGTGAAGTAGACGGGCAGCGAGGCGGTGCCGACCGAGAGCACCATCAGGATCTTGTCGGTCGGCTTGCCCTTGCGCAGCGCCGAGGAGACGCCGGCGCCGAGGCCGAGGACCAGCCAGAGCACCGCCGCGCCGAGGGCGAGCGAGACGGAGACCGGCAGGCGGTCGACGAGCAGGTCCCAGACCGGCAGCGAGTACTCGTAGGAGTAGCCGAGGCAGGGGAAGCCGCAGTGGGCGGCGCTGGGGCCGGTGCCGTAGTCGCGGCCGGCCACGATGCCGGCCAGGTAGGCGCCGAACTGTTCCCAGACCGGCTTGTCCAGGCCCATCGCCGCCTTGACCTCGGCGAGCCGGTCGGGGCTGCAGGTCTTGCCGCAGGCGGCCGCCGCCGGGTCGTTGGGCAGCAGGTAGAAGATGGTGAAGGTGATGGCGCAGATGGCCAGCAGGATGCCGACCACGCCGATCAGCCGGCGGCCGAGGTACAGGATCACGACCGGCCCCCCTTCGGGTCGAGGATGTCGCGCAGCGCGTCACCGAGCAGCGTGAACGCGAGCACGGCGATGAAGAGGAAGACCGTCGGGATCATGAAGTACGTCGGGTCGGTCTCGTAGTGGACGATCGACTCGGCGATCATCTGGCCCCAGGAGGCCGTCGGCGGGCGGACGCCGACACCGAGGTAGGAGAGCGCGGCCTCGGTGGCGATCATGCCGGGGATCAGCAGCGTGGTGTACGCGATGATCGGGCCGGAGACGTTCGGCAGGATCTCCCGGGTGAGGATGCGCCAGGAGCGGGCGCCGCCGACCTTGGCCGCCTCGACGTACTCGCGGTGCTTGAGCGACAGGGTCTGGCCGCGGACCACGCGGGCGATGCCGGGCCAGCCGAACAGGCCGATCACCGTGGTCATCAGCAGGATGCGGTTGACGTCCTTGGCCACCGACATCATCGCGATCATGAAGATCAGCGACGGGAAGGACATCGTGAGGTCCATCAGCCGGGACAGCACGCTGTCGACGCGGCCGCCGAAGTAGCCGGCCGCGATGCCGGCCAGGGTGCCGGCGATCACGACGAGGGCGGTGGCGGTGAAGGCGATCAGCAGCGACACCTGGCCGCCGTGCAGGACCCGGGCGAAGAGGTCGCGGCCGGTGACCGGCTCGACGCCGAACCAGTGCCGCGCCCCCATGCCGCCGAAGTCGCCCTTGGGCAGACCGCCCAGGTAGGCGTCCACGGCGCGCTTGTCGAACTCCTCGGGGGACCAGCCGCCGAGCGAGCTCAGCGGGCCGGCCAGCACCGCCATCAGGATCAGGAGGGCGACGGTGATCAGCCCGAACCGGGCCGAGCCCTTGGCCCACAGCTGGTCCCAGACCAGCCGCCAGGGCCCGCGCCCGGAGGGCTTCGCGGGGCCCGCCGCCGCGACGGGCGCGGCGGCGGGCTCAGTGGTAGTACTCATCTGGCGACGGCCCCTCAGCCCTGGTTCTTCGAGGGGTCCTTGAGGCCGATGACGGCCATGTCGAGCATCCCGGCGTAACCGGAGTTGCCGAACGCGCCGGCCACGTTGGTGCCGACCAGGAGCGGGCGGCGCTCCCACATCAGCGGGACGGCCGGGGCCTTCTTCATGATGTCCTCGTCCAGCTTCTGCCAGGCCTTGTTGGCCTCCGCGACGTCCGTCAGGCCCGCGATGCGGTCCATCTCGTCCATCGTGGCCTGGTCCTTGAACTGGCTGTAGTTGCCCTGGTTGCCCTTCTCCTTGATCGTCCGGCCGTCGAACAGGAACGGGGCGAAGGTCGAGCCGGACGGGTAGTCCGGGCACCAGCCCTGGATCAGCAGCTCGGGGGCGTTCTTGATGTCGCCGATGGTGTCGGCGAAGGCGGACGGGTCGACCGTGTTGACGGTGACCTGGATGCCGGCCTTGGAGAGCGACTGCTGGATGGCCTCGGCGCGGACCTTGTCGCCGAGCGAGACGGTGAGCTGGAGCTTGAGGTCGGTCTTGCCGGCCTCCTTCAGCATCGCCTTCGCCTTCTCCGGGTCACCGGCGGCGGGGACCTTCAGCGGGTCGCCCTTGACGCCGCCGGCCAGCGACGGCGGCAGGAAGGTGGTGGCGACGTCGGCCATCGTCGGGCCGCCGAACGCGGTGACCTGGGCCTCGCGGTCGACCGCCCACATCATCGCCTCGCGGACCTTCGGGTCGTCGAAGGGCGCCTTGGCGGTGTTGAGGTAGAGGCTGTCGGTACAGCCGGTCACCTCGGCGATCATGCGGGACTTGACGTCCTCCTTGGGCAGCACCTTCGGCACCGACTCGGGGCGCATCCACGGCATCTCGATCGCGTTGGCGTCGGCGCCGTCGCTGGCGATGATCCGGTCGTCGGCCTGGCCGCCCTTGATGCCCTGGGTGACCACGATCTTGTCCGGGTAGGCCTTGCGGACGGTGTCGGTGGAGGTGTCCCAGTTGCTGTTGCGGACCAGCACCAGCTGCTTGCCGCGGTCATAGGTGTCGATCTTGTACGGGCCGGAGGAGAACGGCCGCTGGTCGTACTGGGTGCCCTTCTCCTGCGACTGCGGGACCGGCGCGAAGGTGGGCAGCGTCGCGGTGTAGGAGAACTCGGCGACCGGGCGCTTGAGGTGGAAGACGATGGTCTTGTCGTCCGGCGTCTCGATGCTCGGCAGGTGCTCGCCGGTCAGCGGGCCCTTGTAGTTCTCGCCGCCGGCCAGGTACTGCGCGGCGTAGTCGGGGCCGCCGGTGAGGTCCGCGGCGAACGAGCGCTCGACGTTGTACTTGATGTCGGCCGACTTGATCGGGGTGCCGTCCTCGTACTTGACGCCGTCCTTCAGGGTGAAGGTCCAGGTCTTGCCGCCGTCGGAGGGGCGGCCGACGTCGGTGGCGAGGTCCGGGACGATCTCGCTGCCGGCGGGGCCCGGCTCGGCCTTGAAGGTGACCAGGGTGCGGTAGAGCAGCCGGGTACCGAAGTCCATGGTCGGCAGCACCCAGTTGCGGGCCGGGTCGAGGTGCGCGAAGTCCTGGTTGGTGAGGACGTGCAGGGTGCCGCCCTTGACCGGCGTACCGCCGACGACCGAGCCGGCTGCGGCACCCGGGGCCTTGGTGGAGGCGGCGGTGCCGCCGTCCGAGGTGTCGCTCTTGTCCTTGTCGCCGCAGGCCGCGAGACCGAGGGAGAGTGCCGCCGCGATGGCCGCCGCGATGGCGGTCTGGGTACGCCTGTTCATATCTGATCTCCGCAGTGGGGGGCCGCCGTGAAGGCCCGTCGTCCGCCCCGGGGGTGGATCCGGGACCAGCCGTGGAGGGCGACCTCAGGGGGTCTAGCCGCTCCGCGGTGTGACCCGTAACATAGTAATGTGAAATTGCACTGCACAAGAGGTGACGCGACCCGTTACCGAGCTGTGTCCGTGCCGCCCCCCACCTCCCCCTCATCCGCACCACCCGCTTAGGAGCCACCCGGTGACCCTCCGTCAGACCGGCCTCAACACCGGAAGCCACGACCTCCCCGTCTCGGCCGCCCTCAACGCCTTCATGGGCACCTCCTGGGCGGCCACGCCGCTCCCCGCCGAGGACCGCGTCCCCGGGTACGCCGTGACCCCCGGCCGCCGCAGCCGCCTGTCCGCCGCCTTCCCCGGCGAGCGCCTGATCGTCCCGGCCGGCCAGCTCAAGGTCCGCAGCAACGACGTCGACTACCGCTTCCGCCCGCACAGCGCCTACGCCTGGCTCACCGGCCTCACCGGCGAGGACCAGGTCGGCCACGTCCTCGTCCTGGAGCCCACCGGCCCCGACGGCCATGAGCCCGTCCTCTACCTGCGCCCCCGCTCCCCGCGCGGCGGCGACCCGGTGCGCGGCGCCGAGTTCTTCCGCGACCGCCGCTACGGCGAGTTCTGGGTCGGCCGCCGCCCCGACCTCGACGAGGCCGCCCGGCTCACCGGCGTGCGCGTCGAGCACCTCGACGAGCTGGACAAGCTGCTCACCGGCCCGCAGCCCGTCACCCGCGTCCTCACCGGCGTCGACCCCGCGCTCGACGGCGCCACCGGCCGCCCCGGCGCCCCCGAGCTCGCCCAGGGCGACGGCCTGTTCGCCGCCGTGCTGTCCGAGCTGCGGCTGGTCAAGGACACCTGGGAGGTCGAGCAGCTCCAGCTCTCCGTCGACCACACCGTGCTCGGCTTCGAGGACGTCGTGCGCGCCCTGCCCACCGCGCTGCGCCACCACCGCGGCGAGCGCTGGATCGAGGGCGTGTTCAACCTGCGCGCCCGCGCCGAGGGCAACGGCATCGGCTACGAGACCATCGCCGCCACCGGCGCCCACGCCTGCGTCCTGCACTGGATCCGCAACGACGGCGCCCTCGACCCGAACGCCCTGCTGCTGCTCGACGCCGGCGTGGAGACCGACACCCTCTACACCGCCGACATCACCCGCACCCTGCCGCTCAGCGGCACCTTCACCCCCGTCCAGCGGCAGGCCTACGAGCTGGTGCTCGCCGCCCAGCAGGCCGGCATCGACGCGCTGCGCCCCGGCGCCCGCTTCCGCGACTTCCACAGCGCGGCCGCCCGGGTCATCGCCGAGGGCCTCGCCGACTGGGGCATCCTGCCGGTCAGCGCCGAGGAGGCGCTCGCCGACGACAGCGGCCTCTACCGCCGCTACACCCTCTGCGGCACCGGCCACATGCTCGGCCTGGACGTCCACGACTGCGCCAAGGCCCGCGCCGAGACGTACCTGGACGGCGTCCTGGAGGAGGGCCACGTGCTCACCGTCGAGCCCGGCCTCTACCTCCAGCCCGACGACGAGACGCTGCCCGCCGAACTGCGCGGCCTCGGCATCCGGATCGAGGACGACCTCGTCATCACCGCCGACGGCGCGCGTCTGATGTCCGGCGCGCTGCCCCGCACGGTGCCGGCCATCGAGGCCTGGATGGCCGAACTGCTCGGCTGAGCACCGCGGTCGAGCGGGCCGCCGGGCTCACCGCCCGGCGGCCCGCTCCCACAGCTCCGTGACCAGCTCCGCCGCCGGGCCGCCGCGCGCCGCCCGGTGGCCCGTCCCCGCCCACAGGTGCATCCCCTGCGCGTCACCGCGCCCGGCCGCCGCCGCGCGCAGCGGCTGGGTCAGGAAGTGCACGTCCGGGTAGGCGGCGGGCGCGTACGGCCCGAACCGGTCGGTGAAGTCGTTGCGCAGCGCCCGCGCCGGGCGGCCGGTGAACGCCCGGGTGACCGTCGTCGTGTCGAACTCCGTCAGCGCCGCCCGGTGCGCGGCCGAGGTCCCGGCCTCGTCCGCGCGCAGCAGCGCCGTGCCCAGCTGCACCGCCACCGCCCCGGCCCGCAGCGCGCCCGCCACCGCCGGACCGTCCGACAGCCCGCCCGCCGCGATCAGCGGCAGCCCGGTCACCGCCCGGACGGCGGCCAGCAGTTCGAGCAGCGGCAGCTCCCCGGGACGGTCCGCCGCCCGGTGGGTGCCCCGGTGCCCGCCGGCCTCCGGCCCCTGCACGCACAGCGCGTCCATCCCGACCGCCTCGGCGCGGCGCGCCTCCTCGGGCGTGGTCACCGTGCCGACCTGGAAGCTGCCCGCCGCCCGCAGCGCCCGCGCCTCCTCGGCGGAGGGCAGCCCGAAGGTGTACGAGACCACCGGCACCGGGACGGGCCCGGCGAGCAGCCCGGCGATCTTGGCCTCCCAGTCGTCCCGGTCCGGCGCGACGGACTCCGGCAGGCTCACGCCGTACCGCTCGGCCTCCGGCCGCAGCCGCTCCCGGTAGGCGGCCACGGCCGCCGGGTCGCCCGGCTCCGCGGGCACGAACAGGTTCACCCCGAACGGCCGGTCCGTCAGCTCCCGGACCCGGCGCACCTGGTCGAAGGTGTCCTCGGCGCTGCGGTACCCGGCGGCGAGGAAGCCGAGCCCGCCCACCCCGCTCACGGCGGCCGCCAGCTCCGGTGTCGACGGCCCGCCGGCCATCGGCGCGGCGATCACGGGCACGGGGAGTTCGTCGAGTCGCACGGCCATCCGGGGATCCTCCACTCACACGGCGCACCGGGGTTCTCGGGCTGTGCCGCCCACCCTACGCTCCGTGCCGGACCGCCCCGCGGCAGCGGTCAGCCCCCGCGCCGGATCAGCCCCCGCGCCCGTGCCTCCCGCACCGCCGCCGTGCGCGACTCCACGCCCAGCTTGGTGTAGATGTGCACCAGGTGCGACTTCACCGTCGCCAGGCTCAGCTGCAGCCGCCGGCCGATCGCCTGGTTGGTGAGCCCGTCGGCGACCAGCCCCAGCACCTCCGTCTCCCGGGCGCTCAGCGCCGCCCCGGGCGTCCGCATCCGCTCCAGCAGCCGGTCCGCGACGGTCGGCGCCAGCGCGGTGCGCCCCGCCGCCGCCGACCGCACCGCCCGGGCCAGCTCCTCCGGCGGCGCGTCCTTCAGCAGATACCCGGTGGCCCCCGCCTCCAGCGCCGGCAGGGTGTCCGCGTCGGTGTCGTAGGTGGTCACCACCAGCACCCGCGGCGCCCCCGCGCCCCGGGCGGTGATCGCCGCGGTGGCCTGCGCGCCGTTCATCGCCGAACCCGGCCCGAACTGCAGGTCCATCAGCACCACGTCCACCGCCAGCTCCGCCGCCAGTTCGACGGCGCGCTCGGCGGTCGCGGCCTCGGCGACGATCGCGAAGTCCGGCTCGCTCTCCAGCACGGCCCGCAGCCCGGCCCGGACCACCGGATGGTCGTCGGCCAGCAGCAGGCGGATCACGTCCCCGGTCACGGGGTCTCCTCACTCGAAGCGTCCGGTACCGGCAGCAGCACGGCGAGCGCCGTGCCCTCCCCCGGCGCGGACTCCACCGCGAACGTCCCGCCGAGCGCCCGCGCCCTGGCCCGCATCGACGGCAGCCCGAACCCGCCGTCCCCGTCGGTGCCCGCCGCCGGTCCCGCCACGGCCGCCGGATCGAAGCCGACCCCGTCGTCCACCACGTCCATGGCCACCTCCCCCGCCCGGAAGCCGAGCGTCACCTCGGCCCGCGTCGCCCGCGCGTGCCGCACCGTGTTGCCGAGCGCCGACTGCGCGATCCGCAGCAGCGCCACCTCGTGCGGCACCGGCAGCCGGACCCGCTCACCGCAGACGTGCAGCCGCACCGGCAGCCCGCTGCGCGCCGAGGTCGTCGCGCACAGCCGCTCCAGCGCGACCGGCAGGGTGTCGCTCTCCAGCGCCGGCGGGGTGAGCGCGCGCACGAAGCGGCGGGCCTCGTCGAGGTTGTCCTGCGCCGCCTGTCGGGCCTGCTCGACGTACTCGGAGGCGGCGTCGGTGCGCTCCGGCAGGGCGCGCTGCGCGGCCCGCAGCAGCAGCTGGATGCTGGTGAGGCTCTGCGCGAGGGTGTCGTGGATCTCCCGGGCCAGCCGCTCGCGCTCCGCGAGGACGCCGGCCGCGTGATGGGCGGCGGCGAGGTCGGCGCGGGCGGCGGTGAGCTCGTCGATCAGGCGGCGGCGCTCCTCGCTCTCCCGGTACAGCGCCTGGTAACCGAGGACGGTGGCGGTGGCGACGGCGGCGCCGAGCAGCGGCCCTATCGAGGCCGCGACGCTGACCGTGTGCTGGTGCGCGGAGTACGCGGCGATCGAGGCGACCGCGGTGAGCCCCACCGCGACCAGCCCGGCGCGCCGGCCGAGCAGGTGCAGTTCCAGGAAGTACAGCGGGAAGGCCAGCCAGACGCCGTCCTGCGTGGTGATCAGCACACCCGCCCAGGTGACGGCGAGCAGCGCGAGCCAGAGCCCGGCCGCCCGCCGGGAGCGGCCGACGGCGCCGATCAGCGGTCCGGCCGTGTAGACGGCGGCCATCGCGGTGGCCGCGGCGGTGACCGCGGCCGGGTCGCCGACCCGGCCCGCCAGGGCCCGGACGACGGCGAGCGCCAGCAGGCCCGCCACGAGCAGGTGCAGGCAGACCTGGAGGACGCGGGCGACGGGAGTGGTTCGGGGTCGTTCGGTCGCCATCCGTCCAGCGTAGGGTGCGCGCCGCCGTCCGGCATCAATCGAAAGGTTGAACTCCGGTTCTGCCCTTCGATGCCGAGGATCCAATCCCCGGTGCGATGCCCGGGCACCCCGCTTCGGGGGAGTCTCGTCACTGTCGCAGTGGATCGAGCGGAAGGGCTTGCGGTGTTCGTCGCCTGGAGGGATCTGAGGTTCGCCAAGGGGCGGTTCGCCCTGATGGGAACCGTCATCGTGCTGATCACGGTGCTGGTCGGGCTGCTGTCCGGCCTGACGGCCGGGCTGGGCCGGCAGAACATCTCGGCGATCACCGGGCTGTCCGCCGACCATCTGGCCTTCGGCCGGCCGGCGGACGGCCAGAAGCTGTCGTTCACCGACTCCCAGGTCACTCCCGAGCAGTGGCAGGGCTGGGCCCGGACCCCGGGCGTCACCGACGCGCAGCCGCTCGGCATCGCCACCACCAAGGCGGCGGCCGGTCCGCGCACCGCCGCGCTCTCCGTCTTCGGTGTGCCCGACGGCTCCACGCTGGCCCCGCAGGGCGCCTCGCTCGCCCCGGGCCGGGCGGTGCTGTCGAAGACCGCCGCCGAGGACCTCGGCGGGCTGCACCCGGGCGACGCGTTCAGCGTCGGCGGGCAGCCGCTGACGGTCGCGGCCGTCTCCGGGGACGCCTCCTACAGCCACACCCCGGTCGTCTGGACCACCCTCACCGACTGGCAGCGGGCCGCCCCGGGCGGCACCGGCCACGCCACCGTGGTCGCGCTCACCACCGCGAAGGGCGCCGACCTGGGCGCCGCCGACGCCACCCTCGGCACCGAGACCCGCAGCCGGGACGACGCGCTCGCCGCGATCGGCTCCTACACCTCCGAGAACGGCTCGCTGCAGCTGATGCGGGGCTTCCTGTTCGCCATCTCCGCCCTGGTGATCGGCGCCTTCTTCACCGTCTGGACGATCCAGCGCAGCGGCGACATCGCCGTCCTCAAGGCGCTCGGCGCCTCCACCCGCTACCTGCTGCGCGACGCGCTGGGGCAGGCCGTCGTCCTGCTGCTGCTCGGCACCGTGCTCGGTACGGCGCTCGCCGCCGGCCTCGGCGCGCTGATCGGCTCCGCCGTCCCGTTCGTCCTGGACGCCCCGACCGTCCTGCTGCCCGCCGTCGTCATGATCGCGCTCGGCGCGGTCGGCGCGGCCCTGTCCGTCCGCCGCATCACCTCCGTCGACCCGCTGACCGCCCTGGGGAGTGCACGATGAGCCTCGTTCTCGACCACGTCACCCTGACCTACCCGGACGGCGACGGCCGGCTGACCGCCCTCGACGACGTGTCGCTGACCGTCCCCAAGGGCACCCTGACCGCGGTGGTGGGCCCGTCCGGCTCGGGCAAGTCCAGCCTGCTGGCGGTGGCCGCCACCCTGATCGCCCCGGACTCCGGGCGGGTGGTGGTGGACGGCACCGACACCACCGGCCTGGACCGCACCGCGCTGACGGCACTGCGCCGCCACCGGATCGGCATCGTCTTCCAGCAGCCCAACCTGCTGCCCTCGCTCACCGCCGTCGAACAGCTCCAGGTGATGGCCCACCTGGACGGCCGCGCCCCGCGATCCGCCCTCCCCCGGGCCCTGGAGCTGCTGGACGCGGTCGGCCTGCGCGAGCAGGCGGGCCGCCGCCCGCACCAGCTGTCCGGCGGTCAGCGCCAGCGGGTGAACATCGCCCGCGCCCTGATGAACGACCCCACCGTCCTCCTGGTCGACGAGCCCACCAGCGCCCTCGACCACGAACGCGGCGCCGCCGTCCTGGACCTGCTCACCACCCTCACCCACCAGCGCGCCACCGCCACCGTCCTGGTCACCCACGACCGCACCCACCTCACCGCGGTCGACCAGGTCGCCGAGGTCCACGACGGCCGCCTGACGGTACCGGCGGCCGCTGTCTGACCGCGACCAGGTCCGCCACCGCGAACGAAGCCGACACCCCGACCGACGAAGGCAGGGTGAACGACTCGCCCGGGTGGTGGACCTGGCGCGTCCGGTAGGCGGCGCCGCGCGGCTCGGTGAACACCACGACCCGCAGGACCGGCGAGAGAATTCCCGTTCCTATCTCTATCGCTCGAACGGGCGGTTTCGCCCCTAGCGGGCCCGGAGCCGCAGGCCGGTGCGGGACTCCTCCTCCGCCACCTGCTGGTCCTCGGCCCACAGCGAGCGGACGTGGCTGAGGTGGCGGGTCATGCAGGACTCTGCGGCCGGGGCGTCGCCGGCGATCATCAGGTCGAGCAGCTCCAGGTGCTCCTCCGCCGAGGACACCAGCTCGCCGCGCTCGGCGAGGCGGTTGAGGCCGTAGAGGCGCGAGCGCTTGCGCAGGTCGCCGACCACCTCGACCAGGCGGGTGTTGCCGGCCAGCCCGAGCAGGTCGAGGTGGAACTGGCGGTCCGCCTCCAGGTAGCCGATCAGGTCCTGCTTGCCCGCGGCGGCGACGATCGCCTCGGCCTGCGGGCGCAGCGCCTCCAGCTGGTCGGCGTTGGCGGTGCGGGCGACCCGGCCGACGGTCGGGACCTCGATCAGGGCGCGGATCTCGGTGAAGTCGTCCAGGTCGCGCTCGGTGAGCTCGGTGACCCGGAAGCCCTTGTTGCGGACGGCCTCGACCAGTCCCTCGCGGGCGAGGTCGAGCATGGCCTCGCGGACCGGGGTGGCGGAGACGCCGAAGTCGGCGGCGAGGGCGGGCGCGGAGTAGACGACGCCGGGGCGCAGCTCGCCCGAGATGAGGGCGGCCCGCAGAGCGTGGGCGACCTGGTCGCGCAGCCGCTCCTGGACGGAGATCAGGGTGCGGGGTTTGAGGTCGGCCATGGTGTTCCTCCGGTGAGTGCAGAACACCAGCGTACAATGTCACGTTACGTTGAGTGTGCAACATCCCGTGATTCGGACGACCTGTCAGCGCCCGCGACGCACGCCCCGAGCCCATCGTGACAGGGCCGCCGCCCGGTGACAACGGTCGGCGGCCCACTATTTGATACGCCTCCCTCACTCCCGGAGCAGCCGGATCAGGCTGGTCGTGCTGGACGCCCCGTGCCCGGCCTCGACGCCCCGCCGGAAGGTGTCGGCGATCAGCCGCGGCAGCGCGCCGTCCACCCCGGAGGCCTCCACCGTGTGCCGGACGTGCTCGACGCTTGCGAGGGCCATGGTGAGGCGGTCGACGTCGCCCCCGTGGTTCCCGGCGGCGATCCGGGGCGCGTAGAAGGCGAGGAAGCCCGGCATCGAGGCGGCCGTCGAGGTGGCGTAGGGCAGGAACACGTCCGCCGGGATGCCGTTGGCCTCGGCGACGGCGGTGGCGTGCAGATAGCCGGCCAGCGAGGTCCAGAAGAGGTCCATCTGGATCTGGTAGTACAGCTGGGCGAGCCCGGGGTCGTCACCCCGGTAGTCGGCGCCGGTCAGCACCTCCAGGGCGGCCCGGTGGCGCCCGAACAGCTCGGCCGGGCCGCTGTAGAAGGTCGACGACTCCGGCCTGCCGATCCCGGACGGCGGCACCTGCACCCCGCCGGTGAGGTGGCCGGCGCCCCGCTCGGCCAGCCACCGGGCGGCCTCGCGGGCCCGCTCGGGCGTGTCGGAGCTGAGGTTGACGACGGCACGCCCGGCCAGCTCCGGTTCGGCGGCGGCCAGCACGGCGAACACCGCGTCGTAGTCGGTGAGGCTGAGCACGACCAGCTCGTTGGCGGCGACCGCCTCGGCCGCGCTCGGCGCGAGCACGGCGCCGCGGGCCACCAGGTCGGCGGCCCGCCCGGCGGTGCGGTTCCAGAGCGTGACGGCGTACCCGGCGTCGAGGTAGGCGCCGGCCATGGCCAGGCCCATCGGGCCGAGGCCGATCAGGGTGACGGACGGCGTGCCGGGCTGCTGCTGCGGTGTGACGGACATGGGGATCCCCTCCGGAGTTCGACTAGAACGAACGCTCTATCCAGGGCCCGACGCTAGCACAGCACTAGAACGAACGCTCTATTCAGCCCACCGGCTAGACTCACCCCCGTGAAGACGACGACCACCGGCACCCGTGAGCGGATCGTCCGGACCACCTCCCGGCTGCTCCAGCGCCAGGGGTTCGAGGGCACCGGCATCAAGCAGATCGCCCGCGAGGCGGAGGCCACCCTCGGCTCCGTCTACCACTTCTTCCCGGGCGGCAAGCAGGAACTGGCCGCCGAGGCGATCCGCCACGGCGACCAGGAGTTCTCCGACATGCTCCGCGAGGGGCTCGGCAGCGCCGACGACCCGGCCGAGGCGGTCACCGCCTGCACCCGCATGCTCGCCGAGGCCCTGCACGCCTCCGACTGGCAGGACGGCTGCCCGATCACCACCACCGCCCTGGAGACCGTCGGCCGGGCCCCGGTCATCGAACAGGCCGTCACCGAGGCCTTCGCCCACTGGCGCGCGATCGTCGAGGAGAAGCTGCACGGCTCGGGCATCGCCCTCACCGACGCCCGGGAACTCGCGGCCACCGTCATCAACACCCTGGAGGGCGCGGAGCTCGCCGCCCAGGTCGCCCGCAGCGAGGAACCGCTCCACCTGACCGGCCGCCACCTGGCCCGCCTGATCAACACCTACCGCTAGGGTCCTGCCGCCCGGGCCGGCGAAAACAAAGAAGCGGCCGACGTGGCGGGGGATCCCGTCCCACCACGTCGGCCGCACATCCGGCCGGTCACTTCGACGACCGCCCCCGTCCAGGGCAATGGGTCAGGGGGCGGGTGCCTGCGCTGCGCCGAGGCGCCGGCACCGTGCGTCGGGCCCCACAGCGGGCCCCGTGCCGGCCGGAGACTTCAGCCCGCGGTGCGGCGGTGGGTTTCCGCCGCGACCGCGAGGTCCTCCCAGGCCATCCCGACACTCTTGAAGAACCGCGGCCGGCCGGTCGGCACCGGCGCCTCGCCGTTCACCAGCTCGGCCAGGTTCCACAGGGTGTCGGCGCCGGTCACGCCCGCCATCAGCAGGTCGCCGGCCTCCCGCAGCGCCACCGCGCGGGCCTCCACGTAGAGCGTGGACCGGCCGACCAGCACCTCGTCCACCTCCCGCGCGTCCACCTCGTGGGAGCCGACCGCCGCCACCGCCGCGTGGTCCGGGACCAGCGCGCCGTCGAACAGCGGGGTGCGCGCGGTGGTGCAGCAGACCACCAGGTCGGCGTCCGCCACGTCGGCGGAGGTGCCGACGGCCGCCGCCACGCCGCGCGCCCGGGCGTACCGGGCCAGCGCCTCGGCGGGCTGCTCGCTGCGGGCGACCACGGTCACCCTGGTCAGCGGGCGGACGGCGAGCAGCGCGTCCAGGTGGCCGTAGGCCTGCGGGCCGGAGCCGAACAGCACCAGGTGCTCGGCCTGCGGCACCGCCAGCCGGTCCAGCGCGACGGCGGTGACCGCGGGAGTGCGCAGCGCGGTGAGCGCGACGCCGTCGATCAGGGCCAGCGGCTGCAGGGTCGGACCGTCGAGCAGCAGGTAGCTGCCGGTGATCCGGGGCAGCCCGGCGGCCGGGTTCGCGGGGGCGACCCCGGCGACCTTCACCCCGACGTACCGGGTCGAGGCGGCCGGCATCAGCAGCAGCTCCCCGGCGGGCACCGGCACCGCCGAGCGGGCGGGCGCGGCCTCCGGGTCCAGCCCGTCGATCAGCACCCGCTCGATCGCCCCGGCCGCCTCGGCGGGCGTCAGCCCGACCGGGGCGGCGGCCAGGACGTCCACCGGGCCCGACGCGGCGGGCTGGAGCGGCTCAGCCGCCGCGCCGGGCGTTTCCGGGGTCCGCACGGCGGCGGGCGCCGTCCGCAGGTCCCCGCTCACAGCAGGAACCCCGCGCCGAGGGTGTCCTGCGGGTCGAGCACGAAACGGTGCTCGCCGGTGCGGTGCGCGGTGCCGGTCACCTCGGTGACCACGCCGTCGCCCCACGGGTCGCCGCCGGCCAGCACCCGCCCGCCGAAGACGGTGCCGACGATCGACTCGTGCCGCAGCTCCTCACCGGGCGCCAGCCGTCCCTCGGCGGCCAGGATCGCCAGCCGGGCCGAGGTACCGGAGCCGCACGGCGAACGGTCGATCTGACCGTCCGCGAACACGGTGACGTTGCGCTGGTTCAGCGCACCCCCCTCAGCGGGGAGTTCGTCGTGCAGGATCACCCCGTAGACGCCCGACAGGCGCGGGTCGACGGGGTGCCGCACCGCCGGGGAGCCGGCCAGCGCAGCACGGATCTCCCGCCCGATCGCGGTGAGTTCGGGCAGCTGCCCGAGGCTCACCGAGAGGCCGAGCGCGGCGGCCGGCACCGAGGCGTAGCAGGCGCCGGAGTGCGCGACGGCCACCTCGACGGTGCCGCGCGAGGTCTCCACCGGCAGCTTCAGCTCGCTCACCCAGGCGGGCACGTTGCGGAACGTCACCCCGGTGGTCCGCCCGGCGGCCCGGTGGACCAGCGCGGTGACCCGGCCGGACGGCACGTCGATCCGCACCCGGGCGACGCCGAAGTCGGGCGCCGCGACCAGGCCGGAGTCGACGGCCCAGGCGCCGAGCGCGATGGTGCCGTGGCCGCAGGCGGTCGAGTAGCCGTCCTTGTGCCAGAACAGCACGCCGAAGTCGGCCTCGTCGTCGTCCGCCGGCACCAGGAAGCCGCCGTACATCCCGGCGTGGCCGCGCGGCTCGCGGGTGAGCAGCTGACGGATGTCGTCCAGCGCGCTCGGCCGGGGCGCGGTCGCGGTGCCGCCGGCGCCGATGGCGATGGCCCGCCGCTCGGCGACGCTGTCCCCGGGGATCACCGGCGCACCGGCGACGACGATCCGGAACGGCTCGCCGGCCGTGTGGTAGTCGACGGTGTCCACGTGCAGGGACGCACCGTCGGCGGCGTCGATGCCGTCGATGCCGTCAATGGGCTGCGCCGGCATCAGGCACCCCCGGCCGGCAGCAGGGTGACGGTGCGGCTCTGGGTGTAGAAGTCCAGCGCCGCCTGCCCCTGCTCGCGCGCGCCGTGGCTGGCGCCCTTGGCGCCGCCGAACGGCAGGTGGAAGTCGACGCCGCTGGACGGCGCGTTGACCCGGATCATGCCCGCGTTCAGCCGGTCGGCGGCGGCCAGTGCCGCGTCCAGGTCCCCGGTGTGCACCGAGGCGGACAGCGTGTACGGGGTGTCGTTGGCGAGCGCGATCGCCTCGTCCAGGTCGGCCGCCGGGTGCAGCAGCGCGATCGGGCCGAAGAACTCCTCGCGCCGCAGCGGGTGGTCGTCCGGCACCCCGGCGACGAGGGTCGGCTCCAGGTACCAGCCGTCCCGCGCCGGGACGCCGCCGCCGGTCAGCACCTCGGCGCCGGCCTCCTGGGCGGAGGTGACGGCCGCGGTGATCTCGTCCCGGGTGGTCTCGTTGATGACCGGGCCGCAGGAGGTCTCGTCGACCGCGGCGAGCGCCTTGACCAGCGCGGCGCGCAGCGGCTCGTAGGCCTCGCCGACCGCGACGACCCGGCTGGTGGCGGTGCACTTCTGGCCCGCGTAGCCGGCGATCGCGTTGGCGAGGTGGGCGGCGGCCTGGTCGAAGTCGGCGTCCGGCAGGACGATCGCGGTGTTCAGCCCGCCGAGCTCGGCCTGCACCGGGATGCCGCGCTCGGTGGCGGTGCGGACGACCTGCCGGCCGACCCCGGTGGAGCCGGTGAAGGAGACCACGTCGGCCGCGGCGACCAGGGTGCTGCCCTCGGCGCCGCCGCCCGGCAGCACGGTGAAGACGTCCGCGGGCAGCCCGGCCCCGGCGATCAGCTCGCCCAGCCGCCGCGCCACGCCGATCGCCTCCGAGGAGGGCTTGAGGACGACGCTGTTGCCGACGGCCAGCGCCGGGGCGGCCTTCCAGGTCGGGATCGCCAGCGGGAAGTTCCACGGCGTGATCAGCCCGGCGACCCCGTACGGGCGGCGGCGGGTGAGCAGCAGGCCGGGCCCGCCGGCGGTCTCGTGCACCTCGCCGGAGGCGGCGAACGGGGCCTGCGCGTAGTAGCGCCAGATCGCGACGGTGCGGGCGACCTCGCCGCGCGCCTCGGCGATCGGCTTGCCGACCTCGCGCACCACCAGCTCGGCCAGCTCCTCGGCGTGCGTCTCGACCGCCGCGGCGATCCGGGTGAGCGCGGCCGAGCGGGCGCCGGCGCCGGCGGCGAGCCAGCCGGGCTGGGCGGCGCGGGCACGGGCGACGGCGGCCTCGACGGCTTCGGTGCCGGGGCGGGGCGCCTCGGCGACGAGGTCCGCGGGGTCGGCGGGGTTGTACGAACGGATCGTCACTGGGGGCAGCCCTTCGGGGGATTCGACGGGAGGGGGTGGAACGGGACCGGCCGGGCGGTCAGAGCAGGAAGCCGGCCGGGAACGGGTCGGTGGGGTCGAGGAAGTACTGGGCGGTGCCGGTGACCCAGGCACGCCCGGTGACGGTCGGCACCACCGCGGGACGCCCGGCCACCTCGGTCTCCTCGACCAGGCGGCCGATGAAGGTGGTCCCGATGAAGGAGTCGTTGCGGAAGTCCCGGTCCAGCGGCAGCTCGCCGCGCGCGTGCAGCTGGGCCATCCGGGCGGAGGTGCCGGTGCCGCAGGGCGAGCGGTCGAACCAGCCGGGGTGGATGGCCATCGCGTGCCGGGAGTGCTCGGCGGTGGAGCCGGGGGCGAGCAGCTGGACGTGGTGGCAGCTGTGGATGGACGGGTTCTCCGGGTGCACCGGCCGGTCCGGGCCCGCGTTGATGGCGTCCATCAGGGCCAGGCCCGCGTCCAGGATGTCCTGCTTGCGCTCCCGCTCGAACGGCAGGCCGAACTCGTCGAGGGGCAGGATGGCGTAGAAGTTGCCGCCGTAGGCGAGGTCATAGGTCACCGTGCCGAAGCCGGGCACCTCGATCTTCTGGTCCAGCGCGACCGAGTAGGACGGCACGTTGCGGATGGTGACCGCCTTGGCGGCGCCGTTCTCCACCGCGACGTCGGCGATCACCAGGCCCGCCGGGGTGTCCAGCCGGACGGTGGTGACCGGCTCGACGACCGGCACCATGCCCGTCTCCACCAGCACGGTGGCCACGCCGATGGTGCCGTGGCCGCACATCGGCAGCAGGCCGGAGACCTCGATGTAGAGCACGCCCCAGTCGGCGTCCGGCCGGGTCGGCGGCTGCAGGATGGCGCCGCTCATCGCGGCGTGGCCGCGGGGCTCGTACATCAGCAGCGTCCGGAACTGGTCCAGGTGCTGCTGGAAGTGGACGCGGCGCTCGGCCATGGTGGCACCGGGGATGACGCCGAACCCGCCGGTGATGACCCGGGTGGGCATGCCCTCGGTGTGCGAGTCGACGGCGTGGAAGACGTGGCGGCTGCGCATCAGCTGACGCTCCGTGGGTGGTGGGTGGTGGAGGGGGGCGGCCCGTGGAGGGCCGCCAGGGGGCCGGCTGCCGCCGCAGCCGGCCGTCCCGGACTCCGGGAACTACGGGGTGCCGATCAGGCGAGGCCCTCGGCCAGCGCCTTCTCGGTGGCCGCGCGGACGGCCGCCTCGATCTCCGGGGTCAGCGGCAGGCGCGGGGCGCGGGTCGGACCGCCGGGGCGGCCGGCGATGTCCATGGAGAGCTTGATCGCCTGGACGAACTCGGTCTTGGAGTCCCAGCGCAGCAGCTGGTGCAGCGCCTTGTACAGCGGCAGCGCGGTGCCCAGGTCGTGGGCGACGGCGGCCTGGTACAGCGCGACGCTCGCCTCCGGCAGCGCGTTCGGGTAACCGGCGATCCAGCCGACGGCGCCGGCCAGGGCCAGCTCCAGCAGCACGTCGTCGGCGCCGATCAGCAGGTCCAGGCCCGGGGCCAGCTCGGCGATCTCGTACGCCCGGCGGACGTCGCCGGTGAACTCCTTGACCGCGACGATCGAGCCCTCGCCGTGCAGCTCGGCGAGCAGCGACGGGACGAGGTCGACCTTGGTGTCGATCGGGTTGTTGTAGGCCACGATCGGCACGCCGGCCTTGGCGACCTCGGCGTAGTGGCCGCGCACGGCGGCCCGGTCGGCGCGGTAGGCGTTCGGCGGCAGCAGCAGGACGGAGCCGGCGCCGGCCTCGGCGGCCTGCTCGGCCCAGCGGCGGGACTCGGCGCTGCCGTAGGCGGCGACGCCGGGCATCACGCGGGAACCGTCGCCGGCCGCCTCGACGGCGACCTCGACGACCTTGGCGCGCTCCTCGGCGGTGAGGGTCTGGTACTCGCCGAGCGAGCCGTTGGGGACGACGCCGTCGCAGCCCGACTCGATCAGCCAGCGGACGTGGTCGGCGTAGGCGTCGTAGTCGACGGAGAGGTCCGGGCGCAGCGGCAGCGTGGTGGCGACCATGATGCCGCGCCAGGGCTTGGTGGCGTCGTGCAGGGTCTTGGACACAGGTGACTCCTTGGTGAGGTGTGACATTTTATAAAGGGGCACGCGGCGGACACAAGAGGCGCCGCCGAGCGATTTCGGGCGGGTCGGCCGGGAACCGGACGAATCCGGTCCCGGCCGGTCAAGCTCAGTCCAGCTCAGTCCCGACCGATCGAGCTCAGTTCTGGTCGGTCCGCCCGGCCTGGTCGGTCGTGTCGGTCCGGTCGGCCGTGTCGGTCCGGTCGGCCGCGAGCTGTCCGAGCGGAACGGGGCAGGAGAACGGCCGGCTGTCGGCCCGCACCTCCCCGTCCTGGGCGCCGCCGCCGGCCAGGCAGGCCACCGCCGGACCGCACATCCGGCCCTGGCACCAGCCCATCCCGGCCCTGGTCAGCAGCTTGACGGTGCGCGCGTCGCCCGCGCCCAGCTCGTCCACCGCCTCGCGGATCCGCCCGGCCGGGACCTCCTCGCAGCGGCAGACGTCGGTGTCCTCCCGCAGCCAGTCGGTCCAGCCCGGGCCGGGCCGGTGGGCGGCCGCCATCAGCTCGGCGAAGGCCCGCAGCCGGGAGCGCCGCCGCAGCAGCGCGGTGCGCACCGGCCGGTCGGCGACCGCGTGCGCGGCCAGCTCGCCCTCGGTGATCGCCAGGTCGGCGCCGCCGACCCCACAGGTCTCGCCGGCCGCCCAGAGCCCGGGGACGGTGGTCCTCAGGCGGGCGTCGACCTTGAGCGCCGCCGTCCCGTCGGGCGTGGTGCGGGTGGCCGCGCCCAACTCGGTGGCCAGCTCGATCTGCGGGACCAGGCCGTGGCCGACGGCGAGCGCGTCGCACTCGATCCGCCGCCCACTGCCGGGCACCGGACGCCATTCGGCGTCCAACCGGGCCACCGTGACGGCGGTGACCCGGTCCGTTCCGTGTACCTCGACGACCGCGCTGCGCGGCCGCAGCCGCACGCCGTGCCGCAGCAGCGCGGAGCCGTGCCCGGCGCCCTCGACGAGCTTGGCCGGAACGGCGGCCAGCACGCCGGGGCGTCGGGCGTACCCGAGGTAGGCGGTGGCCTCGACCACCGCGGGCACCTCGGCGCCGGCGGTGACCAGCGAGGAGGCCGCCGCGAGCAGCAGCGGGCCGCTGCCGGCCACCACGATCCGTCGGCCGGGCAGCACCAGGCCGGCCTTGAGCATGGCCTGGGCGCCGCCGGCGGTGACCACTCCGGGCAGGGTCCAGCCGGGGAAGGGCAGCTGCCGCTCGTAGGCGCCGGTGGCGAGCAGCACGGCTTCCGAGCGGACGGTGGCCCGGTCCTCGGCGTCCGGTCCGGTGGTGACGTGCAGCCGCCAGTCGCGCTCCCCGGCGCGCTCCAGCGCCCACACCTGGTGGCCGGACAGCACGTCGACGCGGCCGGCCGTCCGGTGGGCGGCGAGCCGGTCGGCGAGGCCGGTGTAGACGGACCAGCCGTGGTGCAGCCGGTCCGGCCGGGCGGCGCCGAGGCCGGGGGCCGGGTGACGGTAGTACTGGCCGCCGGTGCTGCGGCCGGCGTCGACCAGGGCGCAGCGCAGCCCGAGGTCGGCGGCGGTCACGGCGGCGGCGAGGCCGGCCGGTCCGGCGCCGATCACCGCGAGGTCGTAGGGGCGCGGCTCACCGGCCACGGGGTCAGACGTCGAGCTCGGCACGGCCGTGGCCCTCCTGGGTGGTGACGGTGGTGCCGGGCTCGGCCGGCAGCAGGCAGGTGCGCTGGTTGGGCCGCCCGTCGACGGTGGCCAGGCAGTCGAAGCAGGCGCCGATCCCGCAGAACGCCCCGCGCGGCTTCCCGCCGACCCGGGTGGTGCGCCAGGCGAGCACGCCGTCGGCCCACAGGGCGGCGGCGATGGTCTGCCCGGGCAGCGCGGGCACGGGCCGGCCGTCGAAGTCGATGGTGAACGCGGGCCCGGGTTCGGCCTCGACCAGATCCGCGGGGGTACGGCTACGGCGCATGGGTGGGGGTTCTCCGTTCAGCTCATGAGCCGATCGTGGGGTGGTCGGACGACCTGACCGCAAAGTGCACTTTGCAAAGTCGTCGCACACTTTGCAAAGTGTGCGGCGACCTCAGGCAGGCCCTCGGGCGGGGCCTCAGGCGGGGCCTCAGGCGGCGTCGTCCTCGGCCGGAAAGCGGTCGGCCCGGAAGGGGGCGAGACCGAGATCCGGCTCCTTGCCGGTGAGCTGCTGGGCGATCAGCAGCCCGGTGGACGGGGCCAGACCGATGCCCGCGCCCTCGTGACCGCAGGCGTGGTACAGCCCGGGCACCCGGGGGTCGGCGCCGATCGCGGGCAGGTGGTCCGGCAGGTACGGCCGGAAGCCGCGGTAGGCGCGCATCACGTTCACCCCGGCCAGCACCGGGAAGAGCGCGGCGGCCTGGGCGGCCAGCCGGTGCAGCACCTCCACCGAGAGCGTCCGGTCGAAGCCGACCCGCTCGCGGCTGGCGCCGATCAGCACCGGCCCGCCGGGCGTCCCCTCGACCACGGCCGAGGTCTGCAGCGCGGCGGAGCCGCTGGCCACGTCCGCCACGTAGTCGGCGGCGTACACCTTGTGCCGGACGATCCGCGGCAGCGGCTCGGTGACCAGCACGAACCCGCGCCGCGGCAGCACCGGCAGCCGGACGCCGGCCAGCGCGGCCAGCTCACCGCCCCAGGTGCCGGCGGCGTTGACCACGGCGGCCGCGTCCAGCCGCCGCCGCTCGGTCTCGACGCCGCGCACGGCGCCGTCGGCCCCGAGCCGCACGGCCCGGACGGCCTCGCCGGTGTACAGCCGCGCCCCGGCCCGGCGGGCCGCGCGCAGCAGGTGGGCGGCGGCCAGCGCGGGCTGGACCTGGGCGTCCTGGGGGTAGTGGAAGCCACCGGCCAGGCCGGGCGCGAGGTGCGGTTCGAGCTCGTTCAGCCGCTCGCCGGGGATCTCCTCGGCGGTGACGCCGACCGCCCGCTGCGCGGCCGCGAAGGCGCGCAGCGCCTCCTGCCGGGCGGGTGTGGCGGCGACCACCAGGCCGCCCTTGGCCTCGTACTCGACGGCGGCGCCGAACTCGTCGGAGAGTTCGCGCCACAGGCCGGTGGAGTGCAGGGCGAGGTCGAGCTCGGGGCCGGGCTCCTTGTCGGAGACCAGCAGGTTGCCCTCGCCGGCGCCGGTGGTGCCGCCGGCGACCGGACCGCGGTCGACGACGTCGACGGCGAGGCCGGCCCGGGCGGCGTAGTACGCGCAGGCGGCGCCGACGACACCGGCACCGACCACCACGACGTCGGGGAGTCTCTGGGAGTGGGACACGTCAGTAATATGTCACATGCCATCGAACCTGCCAAGACCATCCGGCCGGAACGGGCCAAAGACATCGAAAAGCCCCGGCCCGCCGCTCGGAAAGCGGCGGGCCGGGGCTCGGGGCCCGTGGCCGGACCTCAGGTCATCGGCCGGTTCAGGTGATGTCGTCCATCTGCTCGTGGCGGGCGGCCGGCACGTGACCCGAGGCGCTCGGCGTGCTCGACGCCTCGATCGCCTCGGCCCCGGCGACCGGCGCCACCGAGAGGTCCACGTGCGAGGCCTCCTCGTCGCTCAGCGCGAGGTCCGGGTTGCGCCGGGCCTTGCGCCGGTCGTTCAGCATCGCCACCCCGACCGCGAGGAAGTACAGCGCCCAGATCGGCGCGGCCAGCGCCAGCATCGTGAGCGGGTCGGCGCTGGGCGTCGCGAAGGCGGCGAACACGGTGATGCCCATCACCATGCCGCGCCACCAGCCCAGCAGCCGCTTGCCGGTGACCATGCCGACCAGGTTCAGCATGACCAGCAGCAGCGGGAACTCGAAGGCCAGGCCGAAGATCAGCACCAGCCGGGTGGCGATGTCGAAGTAGTCCGCGGGCGGCAGGATCGGCGTGGTCTGGTCCGGGGTGAACGAGATCAGCACCTGGACGGTCACCGGCAGCAGCAGGATCGCCAGGGTCACACCGGCCAGGAACAGCGGCGCGCCGCAGGCGATGAAGAGCACGGTGTACTTGCGCTCGTGCTTGTGCAGGCCGGGCGCCACGAAGGCCCACAGCTGGTACAGCCAGACCGGGACGGTGACGACCACACCGACGGTCAGGGCGACCTTGAGCATCCAGTTGAAGCCCGCGGTCAGACCGATGGTGGAGACCTGCGCGCACTTGCCCTTGGTGGTCTCGATGGTCTCCGGGGTGCACTGCGGCAGCGGCTTGAGCAGCAGCGTCTCGATCTGCTTGTGGAAGATCAGCGCGACGATCGTGATCACCACGATCGCCAGGACCGACTTGACCACGCGGTTCCGCAGTTCCCGCAGGTGGTCGGCGAGGGCCATCCGCCCCTCGGGATCCTTGGGCGTCTTCGACGCCTTGGTGAGCTTGCTCAACCCCGGTCCTCAACTCGTGCGTCGAGGCCCGCCGGTCGACGGGCCTCCAGTGGTCGCGTGTGCGGCGCGCTCAGCGCGCCCCGCCGTCCGGAGCGGACTGCCCGGCGGGCTGCTCGTTCACCGGGCGGGCGGTCGCGGACGCTCCCGGGGCGGACTGGATGGTCTTCGCCGTACCGCCGTCGGCCACCGCCGGGGCGGACGGCGCCGGGGTGCCGTCGGTGCCGTCGGTGCGCATCGCCTTGGCCTCGCTCTTGAGGATCCGGGCCGACTGGCCCAGCGAACGCGCCAGATCCGGCAGCCGCTTGGCGCCGAAAAGCACAATGGCGATGACCGCGACCAGGAGGATCGCGGTGAACGAGACCCGCATGCTCGACCACCTTCAGTCTCGGCGGCACCCGACGGGCCGCCCGCTGCGGGGATGGTAACCGCTGCGGGTGACGCCGTGACGACGGCCGCCCGAACAGGACAGCGGCCCCCGTTCGCGCGCAGGAGCCAACTGAGAGCGTAACGCGCCCCTACCTCCGAACAGCAGCCCCCGGTGCGCTCCGTTCGACATCACCGGCAGGTCCGCGACGGTCCGCCGCGCTCCGTGCGCCGGGGTGAACGCTCCGTACGCCGGACCGCGGCGGGCCCGCGCGCCGTCAGGAGCGGGCCGCCGCCGAGGCCGCGAGGTCGCCGGCCGCCTCGGCCAGCGCCCGCGAGGCGGCGTCCACGCCCTTGGCCAGGGCCCGCACATCCATCCAGAGCCGGACCGCGAGGACGCCGAGCACCAGCAGGCCGGCGGTGGCGAGGAGGACGGCGGCGACGAGCATCCAGGACATGGACCCCACCCTAGCGGCCCCGCTCACCGGCCCCGCTCATCCCTCGGCCGGCACCAGCCGCATGGTCCGCACCCCGGCCTCGGTCAGCGCGGCGACGATCTTCTCCCCGGCGGGCTTGCGCACCGCCGCCCCGCACAGCGGGCACCCGAAGCTGTAGTGCGGCTGCGCCGCCGCACGGCCGAAGGTCAGGCGGAACGCCTCGACCGGCAGCTCCACCTTCTCCCGGCACTCCGAGCAGTACACCTTGAATCTGGTACCGGGCTCCACGGCTCAGACCCGCCCCTCCCCGTAGTGCGCCAGCGCCTCCAGCGCCGCCGCCCGCGCCTGCCCGGCCAGCTCCGGCGGCGAGACGATCCGCCCGTCGCGGCCCAGCCGCAGCGCCAGCGGGCGCAGCTGCGAAGGGTCGGCGCTGCGCAGGGTGATCCGCAGTCCGCCGTCCGGCAGTTCCTCGGCCCGGTCGTGGGTGTAGTACTCGGCGACCCAGCGGCCGCCGGAGGAGACCTCGACGACGACCTCGGGGTCGTCGGCGGAGGGGTTGACCAGCCCGCCGGAGAGGTCGCGCGGCTCACGCTTGGGCGGGTCGGCGGGGACGTCCAGGACCTTGATCTCGGCGACCCGGTCGAGCCGGAACATCCGGTGGTCCTCGGAGGTCCGGCACCAGGCCTCCAGGTAGGTGTGGCCCTCGGTGAGCAGCCGGATCGGGTCGACCTCGCGCTCGGTCATGCCGCCGCGGCCGTGCGAGTAGTAGCGCAGCCAGAGCCGGCGGCCCTCGCTGAGGGCGCGGTCGATGTCGGCGAAGACGTGGCTCTCGGCCTCGAAGGTCACGCCGACCCGGGCGCTGCCCTCGGCGTTCTCCCCCGCCGCGTTCTCGATCTTGGCGACGGCCCGGGTGAGCGCCTCGCGGTCACCGGCCCGCAGGCCGGGCAGTCCGGCGACGGCGCGGGCGGCGACCAGCAGCGCGGTCGCCTCGTCGGCGGCCAGCCGCAGCGGCTGGGCGACGTCGTCGACGTTGTGCCACCAGATCCGCTCGCCGTCGGTGTCGATGTCGAGCAAGTCGCCGCCGCGGAAGCTGGTGCCGCACATCGGCAGGACGTTGAGGTCGCCGATGAGTTCGCGCTCGCTGATGCCGAAGGCCCGGGCCACCTCGGCGACCTCGGCGCCGGGGCGCTCGCGCAGGTAGGTGACCAGCGAGAGCATCCGCCGGGTCTGGTCGATCGCGTTGCTCATGCGGCCACCTCTCCCCCAGCCTGCGGCCGGGGGGACCCCCACCGCTCGGCAGGCGCTTCGCACAGTGCGCGCCTTCCGATGATTCTCCCCCAGCCTCCGGCCGGGGGTACCCCCGGGCTTCGCTCGCTCATGCCCGCACACCCTCCACTACGGTGCCGGCCACCGCACGCAGCCGGTCGATGACGTCGGCCCGCAGCTCCTCGGGGCCGACCACCAGCACGTCCGGCCCGAACTCGGCGAGGTCGGCGCCGAGCCCGTTGCCGTACGGGATCTCCAGTTCGTCCCAGCCGTCGTCGGCCCGCCGGGTGGCGAGCGCCTTGGTGCGCAGCGGGAAGCCCGCGCCGCGGCGGACCCTGACCACGGCGGTGGCGGTGGCGCCCTCGCCGGCGAACTTGGCCACGGTGGCGCGGACGTCGACGTGCTCGGGCACCGTGCCGAGGAAGGCGCCGGAGCGGGCCCGGACCTTGCCGGTGATCCGGCTGAGCCGGAAGACCCGGGCATCCTCGCGGTCGCGGTCCCAGCCGGCCAGGTACCAGTGGCCGCGCCAGCACTCCAGGGCCCAGGGTTCGACGCTGCGCTGTTCGACGGCGGCGGCGCCGGCCTTGCGGTACTCGAAGGTGACCGGGCGGCGGTCGCGGGCGGCGGTGAGCAGCGGTTCGAAGGCGGCCTCCCGGGCGGGGATGCGCGGTTCGAGGGCGGGGCGGCGCTCGGTCTCGGTGAAGGGGACGCCGGCGGCGCGCAGTTTCTGGAGCGCGCCGCTGGCGGCGCCGCTCATCTTGGCCTGCTGCCAGACCCGGGCGGCGAGGGTGAGCGCGGCGGCCTCCTCGGCGTCGAGGGCGATCTCGGGCAGGCGGTTGCGGTCGGCGCGGGCGAGGTAGCCGAGTTCGCCGTCGAGGGCGTTCTCGTCGACGTCGATGACCAGTCCGAGTTCGCGCAGGTCGTCCTTGTCCCGCTCGAACATCCGGTTGAAGGCTTCCTCGCTGCTGTTCTGCCAGGCTTCGCGGTAGGCCTCGATGGACTCCCGCAGCTCCTTCTTGGAGAGCGGACGTCTGGTGTTCATCAGGCACAGGGCGAGATTCATCAGCCGCTCTGCCTTGGCGATCGCCATCGCTGACCCTTCCGGTGTGCCGCGCCGCGCGCGGGGTGCGCCCGCCGGGCGTCGTCGTTGACCCGGCGGGACCGACCGTACCGGTAGCGGTACACGGTGCAAAAGCCGAGTCCGCGAACACGTGGGGCCGCACCCCCCGTGGGGGATGCGGCCCTGACGATCAGCGTCCTCAGACGGAGATCAGGTCGACCACGAAGATCAGGGTCGAGCCCGCGGGGATGAGCGGGCTGGGCGACTGGTTGCCGTAGGCCAGGTGCGGCGGGATGGTCAGCTCGCGGCGGCCGCCGACCTTCATGCCGGCGACACCCTGGTCCCAGCCCTTGATGACCCGGCCGCCGCCGAGCGGGAACTTGAAGGTCGAGCCGCGGTTCCAGCTGGCGTCGAACTCCTCGCCGGTCGCGAAGGTCACGCCGACGTAGTGGACCTCGACGACCTGGCCCGGCTTGGCCTCCTCGCCGGTGCCGACGACGATGTCGCGGATCTTCAGCTCGGCCGGCGGGTCTCCGACCGGGAAGTCGATCTCGGGCTTGCTCACTAGTGCCTCATCTCACGGTTGGTTCGTTCCACGACCAAGCGGCGGGCGCCCGCACTCCGGTCCGTTCCCGGACCACGGTACGGGCGCCCGCCGCCCGTCCGGGCCCGGCCACGCGGCCGGGGCCCGGAGGTCACACGTACACCATTGTCACCCGAAAGTGGATCAGCCCTGACCGGCGTCGAGGATGTCGACGACGAAGACCAGCGTGGAGTTGGCCGGGATCTCGTTCTGGGCCTGGTCCTTGTATCCGAGCGAGGCCGGGATGACGAGCTCGACCCGGCTGCCGATGGTCTGACCCTCCAGGCCCTGGTCCCAGCCGGCGATGACCTGGCCGCCGCCGAGCGGGAAGGAGAACGCCTGGCCGCGGGTCAGCGAGGAGTCGAAGACCTTGCCGTCCTTGTACAGGGCGCCGGTGTACTGGACGAGGATCTTCTCGCCCTTCTCGACCTTGCGGCCCTCGCCCTTGATGAGGACGTGGCTCTTGAGCTCGGTCGGGTCGGCCGCGCCGGGCACCGGGGTGATGTCGGCGGGCTTCTTGCCGTTGTCCTTGACCTGCGGGAAGTCCGCGGGCGGCGGGGTCACGGTGCCGCTGACGACGGCGTCGGGGGCGTTGCTGTTGCGGATGTCGATGACGAAGATCAGGTTGTCCTTCGCCCCGATCGACATGCTGGGGTTGCCCTGGGCGCCGAAGGCGGCGGCCGGCGGGGCGACGACCAGCAGCCGGGATCCGGCCTTCTTGCCGATGACGGCCTGGTCGAGCGCCGGGATGAGCGCGTCGGTGCCGGCCTGGAAGATCTGCGGCTTCCCCTTGTCGTCGTAGGACGAGGGGATGTCCTTGCCGGTGTTCCAGTCCTTGCCGGTGTAGTCGACGGAGGTCCAGGAGTTCTTCTCGACCTTGGCGCCGTTGCCCTCGGAGAGGACCTTGACGACGAAGTTGCCGTCGGCCTGGTCGGCGGGCACCTCGATGGTGGCCTTGGTGCCGAAGTCGCCGGTGACGTTGGGCAGCACCTTGGCGCTGTCCTTGATCGGCGGGACGGGCTCGGCGGTCGGCGTCGCCGGGGCGGACTTGGCGGCGTCCGGCTTGGCGGCGGCGGTGTCGTCCGAGCCGTCCTTGTTCACCAGGTACAGGGTGACGGCGCTGCCGATGAGCAGGACGCCCAGGACTGTGCCGAGGATCACGCCGAGCTTGCCGACGTTGCCCGGGTTCTCGTTGTACCCGGCCTCGGAGGTCTCCTCGCGGCGGACGGTGGAGGCGAAGATCTGCGGGGCCTCGTCGGTCTTCGTCCCGGTGGCCCGCTGCGTTTCCCCGGACCCGCCCCACCCGGCCTGCTGCTTCAGGATCGCCGGGGGCACGATGATCGACTCACCGTCGCCCGGGAGCGGGCCGCCGGGCCGCGAGTCGGCCGGGTCCCCGGCGGAGTTACCAGGCGTGGTGCCGGACCCGCCCGGGCTCGACGCTTTCTCAGACATGACTCCCCATCCATCTCGCCACGAGGTCTTCGAGGTCTACGGCCGGCGTGGTGGCGCCGGGGTGCTGCCGCACTGCCCGCCCGGACCCCGGGCGCCGGCGGCGCCTACCACAGTGCGAGGGCAGTATGACAGGTCAGGATGAGGGCGGGCGCTTGCCCGTGCGAGCGCCCGCCCAAGCGTACGGACTCCCCCGGGCTCGAACCAGCCCGCGCCGGGGATCTCCGCCGGTCCGGCGCTACACGGCTTCCAGGATGTCCACCACGAACACCAGGGTGGAGTTCGGCGGCACTGAGCCCTGCGCCTGGTCCTTGTAACCGAGCGCCGGCGGCACCACCAGCAGGACCCGGCTGCCGACGTTCTGGCCGACCAGGCCCTTGTCCCAGCCCTCGATCACACTGCCGGTGCCGATCTGCAGGGCCTGGGCGCCGCCGTGGCTCCAGGAGGAGTCGAACTGCTGGCCGTTGCTCCACAGCACCCCGGTGTACTGCACGACCAGGGTCTGCCCGGACTTGACCTGCTTGCCCTCGCCCTTGATCAGCACGGCCTGCTGGAGGTCGGTCGGCGGGGCCTCCCCGGCCGGCACGGTGATGGTGACGGCGGCCTTGCCGTTGTCCTTGACCTGCGGCAGGTTCGCCGGCGCCTGCGTCATGGTGCCCGACAGCGTGGAGTCCGGCGGCAGGCTCTCCATGATGTCGAGCACGAAGACCACGGTGTCGCCGGGGCCGACGCCGAGCTGGGTGGAACCCTGGGTGCCGAAGGCGGCGGCCGGCGGGGCGACGACCAGCAGCCGGCTGCCGACCTTCTTGCCGATCACGCTCTGGTCGAAGGCCGGCACCAGCTGCCCGCTGCCCGCCTGGTAGAGCTGCGGCTTGCCGCCGGAGTCGTAGGAGCTGGGCAGGTCCTTGCCGGTGGTCCAGTCCTTGGCGGTGTAGTTGACCGTCACCCAGTCGCCCTTGTTGACCGCCGGGCGGTCCCCCTCGCTGACGGTGTTCACCACGAACTGACCGCTGGGCTGCTGGCCCTCGGGGAGGGTGATGGTGGCCTTGCTCCCGAAGCCCCCGCCGGACAGCACCGGCATCGGCGAGGCCTCGCTCACCGGGGTGGGCACGGTGGGCGCGGCGGTCGGCGACGCCGTGGGCGTGGCCTGGCCGGCCGGCTTGGTGGAGCTGCTGCAGGCCACCGCCAGCAGCAGGGGCAGGGTGAGAAGCAACCCGGCGGTGCGGCGCACGGCGTTCCTAACTGTCGGTCAAAGTCGGCTCTCCGGACTCCGGCTCCGGACTCGACGGACAGCGTATGCGCAGACGGCGCCCGGTCCCGGTAGGCACCACCGGGACCGGGCGCCGTGAAGATCACACCGACGGGTGACGGGGACCGCGCGCCGCTCCCCCGCCCCGCGCG
Organism: Kitasatospora sp. NPDC057965; assembly: GCF_042887135.1. Classification (NCBI taxonomy): domain Bacteria; kingdom Bacillati; phylum Actinomycetota; class Actinomycetes; order Kitasatosporales; family Streptomycetaceae; genus Kitasatospora; species Kitasatospora sp. NPDC057965. The sequence continues at coordinate 31,861 of NZ_JBHVPZ010000035.1, read as the reverse complement.
CCGGTCACATGCCGGCGATGAGCTTCTCCACCCGCTCGTCGACGGACCGGAACGGGTCCTTGCAGAGCACGGTGCGCTGCGCCTGGTCGTTCAGCTTGAGGTGCACCCAGTCGACGGTGAAGTCGCGGCGCTGCTCCTGCGCCCGGCGGATGAAGTCGCCGCGCAGCCGGGCCCGGGTGGTCTGCGGCGGGATCGACTTGGCCTCGAAGGTCTTGAGGTCGGTGGTCACCCGCTGCGCCTGGTTCTTGGCCTGGAGCAGGTAGAACAGGCCGCGGCGGCGGTGGATGTCGTGGTAGGCGAGGTCGATCTGGGCGACCCGGGGGTTGCTCATGCTCATCTGGTGCTTCTCGCGGTAGCGCTCGATGAGCTTGTACTTCATGATCCAGTCGATCTCGGTGGCGACCCCGTCGAGGCGTTCGGTCCTGACCGCCTCCAGGGTGCGGCCCCACAGGTCGAGGACGCGCGCGATGGTGCCGGTGTTGATGCCCTTGCGGTCGGCGAACTCCAGGGCCTTGGAGTAGTACTCCTCCTGGATGTCGAGCGCGCTGGCCTCCCGGCCGTTGGCGAGCCGGACCTGGTGGGTGCCGGTGAGGTCGTGGCTGACCTCGCGGATCGCCCGGATCGGGTTCTCCAGGGTGAGGTCGCGCATCACCACGCCGGCCTCGATGAGCCGCAGCACCAGGTCGGTGGCGCCCACCTTGAGCAGGGTGGTGGTCTCCGACATGTTGGAGTCGCCGACGATCACGTGCAGCCGGCGGTAGCGCTCGGCGTCGGCGTGCGGCTCGTCGCGGGTGTTGATGATCGGGCGGGAGCGGGTGGTCGCCGAGCTGACGCCCTCCCAGATGTGCTCGGCGCGCTGGCTGACGCAGTAGACCGCGCCGCGGGGGGTCTGCAGCACCTTGCCGGCGCCGCAGATGAGCTGCCGGGTCACCAGGAACGGGATGAGCACGTCGGCCAGCCGGGAGAACTCGCCGTGCCGGGCCACCAGGTAGTTCTCGTGGCAGCCGTAGGAGTTGCCGGCGGAGTCGGTGTTGTTCTTGAAGAGGTAGACGTCCCCGGCGATGCCCTCCTCGTGCAGCCGCCGTTCGGCGTCGACCAGCAGGCCTTCGAGGATGCGCTCGCCCGCCTTGTCGTGCGTCACCAGCTCGACGACGTCGTCGCACTCGGGGGTGGCGTACTCGGGGTGGGAGCCGACGTCGAGGTACAGGCGGGCACCGTTGCGCAGGAACACGTTGCTGCTGCGGCCCCAGGAGACTACGCGGCGGAAGAGGTAGCGGGCGACCTCGTCCGGGGACAGCCTGCGCTGTCCGCGGAACGTGCAGGTGACTCCGTACTCGTTCTCCAGCCCGAAAATTCGGCGGTCCATGGGCCATCCATTCTCTGATGGGAGCTGTCCGAAACCGCCTCCGCGAAAGCCCGTCCGGGCCGCCGCAGGGGCACCGGGGTCCCGTGCGGCCGCCGTCGCCGGCCGCCGTACGGGACCCCGTGGGCACTACTGGTCGGAGTCGCCGGGCGGGGTGGCCGCCGGCTTCCCCTTGTCGTCCGCGTCGTCCGAGTCGTCCGACTCGGCGGACTGGTCGCCGTCGAGCAGCCGGGCGAGCTGGCCGCCCAGGATCCGCTTGAACTTGCGCTGCTGGAAGCGCTGGCGGTCCAGGACCGCCACCTCCAGCTGGTCGGGGGTGAGGGTGCGCGGGCTGCCGCCGTTGGGGTCGCGGGCGAGCGAGTCCACGGCCACCTTGACGGCCTCGGTGAGCGAGAAGCCGCTGCGGTGGCGCTGGCCCAGGTAGTTGCCGATCGAGTCGGCGTTGCCGCCGACCACGACGTAGTTCTTCTCGTCGACCACCGAGCCGTCCGGGGTGAGCCGGTAGATCTGGTCGTCCTCGGCCGTGCGGCCGACCTCGGCGACGATCAGCTCGACCTCGTAGGGCTTCTCGCCGACCGAGGAGAAGATGGTGCCGAGCGTCTGGGCGTAGACGTTGGCCAGGCCCCGGGCGGTGACGTCGGCCCGGTCGTAGGTGTAGCCGCGCAGGTCGGCGTAGCGGACGCCGCCGATGCGCAGGTTCTCGAACTCGTTGTACCGGCCGACCGCCGCGAAGGCGATCTTGTCGTAGATCTCGGACACCTTGTGCAGGGCCCGGGAGGTGTTCTCGGCGACGAAGACGATGCCGTCCGCGTAGGTGAGCACGACCACGCTGCGACCGCGCGCGATGCCCTTGCGGGCGTACTCCGCGCGGTCCGCCATGGCCTGCTGGGGGGAGACGTAGAACGGTGTGGACACCGGCGGTCGTCCCTTCCTTCCTCAGTTGATGGCTAGAGCAGCGGGGCCTGCGGCCCGTTGGGGTGGGCCAGGCGCTGGTCGGTGATGGAGACGGCGATCGCGGCGACCTCGGCCTCGGTGAGCCGGCGGAAGCCGTCCTCGGTGATCAGCGAGACGATCGGGAAGATCTTGCGGGCGAGGTCGGGTCCGCCGGTGGCGGAGTCGTCGTCGGCCGCGTCGTAGAGCGCCTGGACGACCATGGTGGCGGCCTGGTCGGCCGTCAGGTCGTCGCGGTGGAGCTTCTTCATCGAGCCGCGGGCGAAGACCGAGCCGGAGCCGGTGGCGGCGAAGCCGCGCTCCTCGGAGCGGCCGCCGGTGACGTCGTAGGTGAAGATCCGGCCGCGGCCGAGGTCGAGGTCGTAGCCGGCGAACATCGGGACGACCGCCAGGCCCTGCATCGCCATGCCGAGGTTGCCCCGGATCATGGTGGTGAGCCGGTTGGCCTTGCCCTCCAGGGAGAGCACGGTGCCCTCGATCTTCTCGTAGTGCTCCAGCTCCAGCTGGAACATCCGGACCATCTCGATCGCGAGGCCGGCGGTGCCGGCGATGCCGATCGCGCTGTACTCGTCCGCCGGGAAGACCTTCTCCATGTCCCGCTGGGCGATCACGTTGCCCATCGTCGCGCGGCGGTCACCGGCGAGGACCACGCCGCCGTCGAAGACCGCGGCGACGATGGTCGTGCCGTGCGGGGCCTCGATGACACCCTCGGGCAGCCGGCGCCGGCCGGGGATCAACTCGGGCCGGTGGGCCTCCAGGAAGTCGAGGAACGACGAGGACCCCGGGGTCAGGAAGGCAGCCGGTAGACGCCCGGTGCCACGAGTGTTGGCTTCCACACGATTCCTTCCAGGTAGCTTGAAGCGCGCACTGCCCGCACCCTACCGGCCGGACGATCACTGTCCAGCACGGTGCGGGGCCGGACCGGACGGACGGACGGCTCCCGCCGCCCGTCCGCCGTCATCGTTCGCGACCGTGGATTCCCGGAATGCCGCCGGGCAGCCTCCCGGATTCCGGCTGGGATTACTGTCCGCCCTTTTGCACGAACTGCCGCACGAAATCCTCGGCGTTCGATTCCAGGACCTCGTCGATTTCGTCCAGAACCGCGTCGACGTCGTCGCCCAGCTTTTCCTGGCGTTCCTTGAGGTCATCCGAATTCTGCGCTTCCGCGGCCTGCTCCTCGACCTCCTCGGAGGAGCGGTTCGCCCGCTGCTGGCCGCCGCCGGTGTCCTTGCTCGCCATTTACCTCACCCCGCTCGATCGTCTGGCACGGTTTGGTCGTTGCTTGCTGCACCGACCCTATACACAAGGTGCGACAACCCGCTTCCGGTTTGCCGGTGGCGCTTCCTGTCCAACGTCCGCCGTCACCCCGGATGATTCCCATTTGCCCGGCGTTCACCCGTGGTGATCGGAAAGTGACCCGGCTACCCGCCGGAGAGGACCCGCAGCAGGTCCTCCGCCGTGCGGCAGCGGTCCAGCAGCTCCTTGACGTGGTTGCGGGTGCCGCGCAGCGGCTCCAGGGTGGGCACCCGCTGGAGCGAGTCCCGGCCCGGCAGGTCGAAGATCACCGAGTCCCAGGAGGCCGCCGCGACGTGCTCGGCGTACTGTTCCAGGCAGCGCCCGCGGAAGTACGCCCGGGTGTCCTCCGGCGGCTTGGTGACGGCCCTGACGACCTCCTCCTCGGTCAGCAGCCGGTCGAACCGGCCACGGGCCACCAGACGGTTGTAGAGGCCTTTCTCGGGCCGTACGTCGCTGTACTGGAGGTCGACCAGCTGCAGCCGCGGGCTGTCCCACTCCAGGCCGTCCCGGCTGCGGTAGCCCTCCAGGATCTCCCGCTTGGCGATCCAGTCCAGCTGGCGGGAGAGCGACATCGGATCGCGCTCCAGGCGGCCCAGCACGTCCTCCCAGCGGGCCAGCACGTCCACGGTCTGCTCGTCGGCGTCGGTGCCGAAGCGGTCCTCGACGTACTTGCGGGCCAGCTCGAAGTACTCCAGCTGGAGCTGCACGGCGGTGAGCCGGCGCCCGCTGCGCAGCGTGACCAGGTGCTTCAGCGTGGGGTCGTGGGAGATCCGGTGCAGGGTGCGCACCGGCTGGTCGACGGCCAGGTCGGAGGTGATGAAGGCGTCCTCGATCATGGCCAGCACCAGCGAGGTGGTGCCGAGCTTGAGGTAGGTGGAGATCTCCGAGAGGTTGGCGTCCCCGATGATCACGTGCAGCCGGCGGTACTTCTCGGCGTCGGCGTGCGGTTCGTCCCGGGTGTTGATGATCGGCCGTTTGAGGGTGGTCTCCAGGCCGACCTCGACCTCGAAGAAGTCGGCGCGCTGGCTGATCTGGAAGCCGTGGGCGGAGCCGTCCTGCCCCACGCCGACCCGGCCGGCGCCGGTGACCACCTGGCGCGAGACGAAGAAGGGGGTGAGGTGGCGGACGATGTCGGCGAACGGGGTCGCCCGCTTCATCAGGTAGTTCTCGTGGGTGCCGTAGGAGGCGCCCTTGTTGTCGGTGTTGTTCTTGTAGAGGTGGATGTTCTGCCCGTTGGGCAGCTCCAGCGCGCGCTGTGCGGCGGCCGCCATGATCCGTTCGCCGGCCTTGTCCCAGAGCACGGCGTCGCGCGGGTTGGTCACCTCGGGCGAGCTGTACTCGGGGTGCGCGTGGTCGACGTAGAACCGCGCGCCGTTGGTGAGGATGACGTTGGCGAGGCCGATGTCCTCGTCGGTCAGCTGGCTGGCGTCGGCGACGTCCCGTGCGAGGTCGAAGCCCCGGGCGTCGCGCAGCGGATTCTCCTCCTCGAAGTCCCAGCGGGCCCGCCGTGCCCGGTGCATCGCCGCCGCGTACGCGTTGACGATCTGGGACGAGGTGAGCATGGCGTTGGCGTTGGGGTGCCCGGGCACGGAGATCCCGTACTCGGTCTCGATGCCCATCACGCGCCGTACGGTCATGCGGCCCTCCTTGCCCGGTGGGCCGCCCCCGGCGGGCGGTCCACGCTGACGTACCGCTGAACAACACCGACGCCGGCCGTCTGCCCGCGAACGGTGGGTCGAGCCTAGAACGCGGCACCGACCGGCGGGCCCCGAGACGCGCCGTCCGGCTGCGGGGCCGCGAGGCGCCACAGCCGGACGGGGTGCGAGCGTTCCGGGAGGCCCGGACCGGGTCGGTTACAGGTACTGCCCGGTGTTCGCGACAGTGTCGATGGAGCGGCCGGACTCGGCGCCCTGCTTCCCCGTGACCAGGGTGCGGATGAAGACGATCCGCTCGCCCTTCTTGCCGGAGATCCGGGCCCAGTCGTCCGGGTTGGTGGTGTTCGGCAGGTCCTCGTTCTCCTTGAACTCGTCCACGCAGGCGTTGAGCAGGTGGGAGACCCGCAGACCGCGCTGGCCGTGGTCGAGGTAGTCCTTGATGGCCATCTTCTTGGCCCGGTCGACGATGTTCTGGATCATCGCGCCGGAGTTGAAGTCCTTGAAGTACAGGACCTCCTTGTCACCGTTGGCGTAGGTGACCTCCAGGAAGCGGTTCTCCTCGGTCTCGGAGTACATCCGCTCCACCACCGACTGGATCATCGCCGCCACCGTGGCCTCGACGGAGCCGTCGTGCTCCTTGACGTCGTCCGGGTGGAAGGGCAGCGAGTCCTTGAGGTACTTGGAGAAGATGTCCTTGGCCGCCTCGGCGTCCGGGCGCTCGATCTTGATCTTGACGTCCAGGCGGCCGGGCCGCAGGATCGCCGGGTCGATCATGTCCTCGCGGTTCGAGGCGCCGATGACGATGACGTTCTCCAGGCCCTCCACGCCGTCGATCTCGGCGAGCAGCTGGGGGACGATGGTGTTCTCGACGTCCGAGCTGACGCCGGAGCCGCGGGTGCGGAAGAGGGACTCCATCTCGTCGAAGAAGACGATGACGGGGGTGCCCTCGCCGGCCTTCTCGCGGGCCCGCTGGAAGACCAGGCGGATCTGCCGCTCGGTCTCGCCGACGTACTTGTTGAGCAGCTCGGGGCCCTTGATGTTGAGGAAGTAGCTCTTCCCCTGCGGGCGGCCGGTGACCTCGGCGACCTTCTTGGCCAGCGAGTTCGCCACGGCCTTGGCGATCAGCGTCTTGCCGCAGCCGGGCGGGCCGTAGAGCAGCACGCCCTTGGGCGGGCGCAGCTCGTACTCCTTGAAGAGCTCGGCGTGCAGGTAGGGCAGCTCGACCGCGTCGCGGATCAGCTCGATCTGGTTGGACAGGCCGCCGATCTGGCGGTAGTCGATGTCCGGGACCTCCTCGAGGACCAGCTCCTCGACCTCGGCCTTCGGCACGACCTCGTACACGTAGCCGGAACGCGGTTCCAGCAGGAGGGCGTCCCCCGCCCGGAGGGTGGTCTCGCGCAGCGGTTCGGCGAGGCGCACCACCCGCTCCTCGTCGGTGTGGCCGATGACCAGGGCCCGCTCGCCGTCCTCCAGGACCTCCTTGAGGGTGACGAGGTCGCCGATGCGCTCGAAGGCCATCGCGTCCACGATGTTGAGGGCCTCGTTGAGCATGACTTCCTGGCCGCGCCGCAGCTCGTCGAGGGCGACGTTGGGGCTGACGTTCACGCGGAGCTTGCGGCCGCCGGTGAAGATGTCGGCGGTGTCGTCCTCGTTGGCGCTGAGGAAGACGCCGAATCCCGCCGGGGGCTGTGCCAGCCGGTCCACTTCCTCCTTGAGGGCCACGATCTGGTCGCGGGCCTCACGCAGGGTGGAGGCGAGCCGTTCGTTCTGGGCGGTCACGCCGGCCAGGTTGGTCTGGAGCTCGACGATCCGCTCTTCGAGGATTCTCGAATTGCGCGGCGAGTCGGCGAGCTTGCGGCGCAGGACGGCGATTTCCTGCTCAAGGTACGAGACCTGAGCGGCCTCGTCGGAACCACGAGCGGGCCTGCCGGTGCTGCGGTTGTAGTCGTCATCGTGGGCTGCCACGGTCCTCACCTCCTCCGGGGAGCTGGACGCTTCCAGACCCTACCTGGGACCAGGGGTCCGTAAACCCCTAGATCAAGAAAGATGGAACGGGCGTGTCCGATCTTCGCCCTCGCGTGCTTCCCCTCTGCTAGGGGGATACCCACCGCGCACGGGCCAAAGCGGACCAGATGTATCGTCGATCGAGTCGATATCCGATCGCGACCGACGCACGGGGTCCGATCGTTGTACGAATGGCGGGAATGCCTCAGGACGGGGCGTCCCGGGACAGAAACGGCGGACAATCATCATGTCGGTGAGCGAGTCGAAGGCGGCTTCCGAGCCGCTGGAGGTGTGGATCGACCAGGATCTGTGCACCGGCGACGGCATCTGCGCGCAGTACGCGCCGGAGGTCTTCGAGCTGGACATCGACGGCCTCGCGTATGTGAAGGGCGAGGACGACGAGTTGCGCCAGCAGCCCGGTGAGACGGTGCCGGTGCCGCTGACGCTGCTTCAGGACGTCGTGGACTCGGTGAAGGACTGCCCCGGCGACTGCATCCACGTGCGCCGGGCCGCGGACGGCGTCGAGGTGTACGGGCCTGACGCGGAGTAGGAGTTCGTCACCGGGGTCTAGGTGAGGCTCAACGGGGCGGTGGTCTGGGAACGGTCCCAGCCGCCGCCCTTGCGCGTCCAGGTGAGGGAGAGCGAGATGTCCGGCGCGAACCGCGGTACGTCGTCGCCGGAGTAGCCCTGCGCGTGGGCGGTGACGGCCCCGTCGGAGCGCAGCGCGAGGCGGCTGACGGTGAGGTTCTCGCGCTCGGAGAGCAGGGTGGCCAGCACCGCGGGGCGCCCGTCGGGGCCGGTGCCGAGCAGGTAGACGGCGTCGGGCGGGGTGCCGTTCTCGGCGGCGCAGTGCGCGGCGGCGACGGTGCCGGGGCGACCGTCGCCGAGGTCGGCGGCGAAGCTGACGGCCACGGTGACCGGGAACGGCCCGCAGTCGAGCGGGAGTTCGGCCTTCGACGGATCGGGGGCGGCGGCCGCGGGCAGCGCCCTGGGGGTGGGCCGGGCGGGCGCGGGGGCGCCGCTGGCGGGGCCGGCGACGAGGGCTGCGGCCACCACGGCGGCGCAGCCGGCCACCGTCACGGCCCAGTGCCAGGGGGCGGTGCGCCCGCGCCGGGGGCCGGTTGGGCCCGTGGCGGTCTGCTGTCCAGCCGTCGTGCCGACCGCGGTCTCCACCAGGCGTCCCCTCCAGTGGTCTGTGTGAGCGAGCATCGTCCCACACCGGGGCGGCGGCGAGGTGGCGCGGGTACGCCCGGACGCGGGAGGGGTGGTACGGCGCTGCCGTACCACCCCTCCGGGAGGCGTCTTCGTGAGCGACTCAGTCGAGGACGGCCTGCTCGGCGGCCTCGACGCGGGCGGCGGCCCGGGCGGCGGCGCGCTCCTGCAGGGTCGGCTCGGGGGCCCCGTTGTCGTAGTCCTCGCCGTAGGCGCCCTTGGCCGGGCGGCGGCGGCGCAGCGGCGGCTCGACGCCGTCGGCGAGCCGGCGGGCGGTGAGCAGGAAGCCGGTGTGGCCGATCATCCGGTGGTCCGGGCGGACGGCCAGGCCCTCCAGGTGCCAGGTGCGGACCATGGTCTCCCAGGCCTGCGGCTCGGTGAAGGTGCCGTGCTCGCGCAGCGCCTCGACGGTCCTCGACATCTGCGTGGTGGTGGCCACGTAGCAGCAGATGAGGCCGCCGGGGACGAGCGCCTTGGAGGCGACGTCCAGGCACTCCCAGGGGGCGAGCATGTCGAGGATGACGCGGTCGACGTCGGTCTCGACGAGGTTGTCCTGGAGGTCGCCGACGGTGAGCTTCCACGCCGGGTGCGGCCCGCCGAAGTAGCGCTCGACGTTGCCCTGGGCGATGTCGGCGAAGTCCTGGCGGCGCTCGTAGGAGGCGAGCATGCCGGTGTCGCCGACGGCGCGCAGCAGGTAGGTGGAGAGCGCGCCGGAGCCGACGCCGGCCTCGACCACGCGGGCGCCCGCGAAGATGTCGGCCATGGCCAGGATCTGCCCCGCGTCCTTGGGGTAGATCACGGCGGCCCCGCGCGGCATGGACAGGACGTAGTCGGGGAGCAGGGGGCGCAGCGCGAGGTACGGGACGTTCCCCGTGGTGCGCACGACCGTGCCCTCGGGGGCGCCGATCAGCTCGTCGTGGGGGAACGCACCCTTGTGGGTGTGGAACTGGTTCCCGGCCTGGAGCGTGAACGTGTAGTGGCGGCCCTTGGGGTCGGTCAGCTGGACCTGGTCCCCGACCTGGAAGGGCCCTCGTCGGCGGGCGGCACCGGTCGGTTCGGACATGCGGACAATCCTAAGGGAAGCGAACCGTCCGGCTTACCAGGTGATCCTTCTCAGCGGCCGGTGACGGCGGCGGTCAGCCGCTGCTCGATGTCGGTGAGCGCCGCGACGCCGAACACCCGCCCGTCCTCCTCGACGACCAGGTACTCCCCGGCGGGGGTGGCCCGCACGGCGCGCAGCAGGTCCTCGCCGACCAGGTCGGCGGACAGGCGCAGGCCGGGTTCGAGGTCGCGGGCGAGCGGGCCGACGGCGACCCAGGGGCGGCGGTGCTCGGGCACCGAGCGGACGGCGGACTCCCGGACGATGGCGATCGGCTGGTCGCGGCCGTCGACGACCACGACGGCCCCGGCCTGCGCCTCGTGGGCGCGCCGCATGGCCTCGCCGAGCGAGGTGTCGGCGGTGACCTCGACGGCCCGCCGGGCGAGGTCGCGCAGCCGCAGGCCGGGCAGGACCTCCTTGAGCCGGGCGTTGCGCAGCGCGCCGGTGGCGCCGTTCCAGATGATGGCGGCGAGGACGGCGGCGAGCACCGCGTCGACCAGGGTGTCGGTGCGGCTTCGTTCGAGGGTGCGGGCGGAGCTGATCAGCGGCAGGCCGATCAGGACGGCGATGGCGAGGGCTCGCCCGGCCCAGGCGGCGGCGACGGTGCCGGCCATCGGCCGTCCGGTGGCGGCCCAGACGAGGGCGCGCAGCATCCGGCCGCCGTCCAGCGGCAGGCCGGGCAGCAGGTTGAAGGCGGCGACGACGAGGTTGGAGACCATCAGGCCGGTGAGCAGGACGCCTGGGACGGTGGAGACCTCGACGGCCTGCAGGGCGAGGTAGAAGACGCCGCCGAGGACGAGCGAGAGCAGCGGGCCGACGAAGGCCAGCCAGAACTCCCGCCAGGGGCGTTCGGCCTCGTTCTCGATCTCCGAGACGCCGCCGAAGAACTGGAGCTGGATGCGGCGAACACCCAGCTTGTAGCGCAGCGCGACCACCGTGTGGGCGAGTTCGTGGACCAGGACCGAGCCGTAGAAGGCGACGGCGAAGGAGAACGCGATCAGGTAGCGGGTGGCGCCGAGGTGCGGCAGCACCTGGTCGAGCCGGCCGCCGAAGACCCAGGTGATGAGGGCGGCGATGACGAACCAGGACGGGGTGACGTAGATCGGCACGCCGAAGGGGCGGCCCACCAGGATGCCGCCGCGGGGTTCCGGCTCGCGGGGCGGTGGGGGCCCCGGCCGGGTGTTGCCGCCGTGCGGTGGCTGGTCGGAGGTCTGGTGCCCCCTGGAGTCGCTCACCGTGTTCCCTTCGTCCGTCGCCCCCGGCGTGCGCCGCGCGCCGGTGCGCCCACGCTACGTGATCGGGGCTGCCGTACGGCGCCCGCCCCTCGCCTTCCCACTGCCTTCATACCCCGCGGCGAGCGCTTTGCGGCAGCACCGTGGCAGCGGGATGACAGCAGGGGGCAATAGGGTCTTGGGTATGCAGCAGACCGAGACCAGCAGCTCCGCCGCGGCCCCGCCACGTCCGGCGGCGGCCCCGACCGGGCTGTCCCCGTCGCGTGCGGGCGACTTCCTCACCTGCCCGCTGTTGTACCGGCTGCGGGTGATCGACCGGCTGCCGGAGCCGCCGAGCTCGGCGGCGACCCGGGGCACCCTGGTGCACGCGGTGCTGGAGCGGCTGTTCGACTCGCCGGCGGCCGACCGGACGCCGGAGCGGGCGCTGGGGCTGCTGCGCCCGCAGTGGGAGCGGCTGCTGGGCGAGCGCCCGGAGCTGGCCGGGCTGTTCCCGGAGGACCCGGACGGCGCGGCGCTGACCCGCTGGCTGGCGGACGCCGAGAAGCTGGTCGGGCAGTGGTTCCGGCTGGAGGACCCGACCCGGCTGCACCCGGTGGAGCGCGAGCTGTACGTGGAGACGGCGCTGGAGTCGGGGCTGCTGCTGCGCGGTTACATCGACCGGGTGGACGTCGCGCCGACCGGTGAGGTCCGGCTGGTGGACTACAAGACCGGCCGGGCGCCCTCGCGGGACTTCGAGGGCAAGGCGATGTTCCAGATGAAGTTCTACGCACTGGTGGTCTGGCGCTGGAAGGGCGTGATCCCCAAGCGGCTGCAGCTGGTCTACCTGGGCGGCGGCGGGGACGTGGTCAGCTACGACCCGGACGAGGCGGACCTGCTCGCGGTGGAGCGCAAGCTGCTGGCGCTGTGGGAGCGGATCGGCCGGGCGGTGGCGACCGGCGACTTCCCGGCGACCCGCAACCGGCTCTGCGACTGGTGCGACCACCAGGCCAGCTGCCCGGAGTTCGGCGGCACGCCCCCGCCGTACCCGCTGCCGCTGGCGCGTACGTCCGACGAGCGCGATCCCACGGGGGATCCGACGAACGAGGAGTCGTAGGTGACGATCCGAGTGCTGCTGGTCGACGACCAGCCGCTGCTGCGCACCGGTTTCCGGATGATCCTGGAGGCCGAGTCCGACCTGGTGGTGGTCGGTGAGGCCGGCGACGGACAGCAGGCGCTGGACCAGGTGCGGGCGCTGCAGCCCGACGTGGTGCTGATGGACATCCGGATGCCGCGGATGGACGGCGTGGAGGCGACCCGCCGGATCGCCGGGCCGGGGCGGGACGGGCCGGCGAAGGTGCTGGTGCTGACCACCTTCGACCTGGACGAGTACGTCGTGGAGGCGCTGCGCGCGGGGGCGAGCGGCTTCCTGCTGAAGGACGTGCCGGCCGAGGAGCTGGTGCAGGCGATCCGCGTGGTGGCGGACGGCGCGGCGATGCTGGCGCCGTCGATCACCCGGCGGCTGCTGGACATGTACGCCACCAAGCTGCCGTCGGGCGAGGAGGCGCCGCCGCAGGCGCTGAACGCGCTGACCGAGCGGGAGCTGGAGGTGCTGAAGCTGGTGGCGCGCGGGCTGTCGAACGCGGAGATCGCGGCGGAGCTGTTCGTCAGCGAGACGACGGTGAAGACGCACGTCGGCCATGTGCTGACCAAGCTCCAGCTGCGCGACCGGGTGCAGGCGGCGGTGTACGCCTACGAGAGCGGGCTGGTGCGCCCGGGCACGCTGTAGGCGGCGCGGAACGACGGACGGCGGCCCGTCCGCTCCCCCGGCCGAGGCCGGGCGGGGCGGGCGGGCCGCAGTGCGCCGTGCCGTGCTGTCGGCGGGGGGCTACTTGCCGCTCCGGCCGATCTCCCAGAAGCGGAAGAAGCCGGTGGTGTCGACGGTGGACTCCACGCCGGTGATGTTGGAGCGGGAGGTGAAGAAGGCCTTGTTCTGGAACAGCGGGATGAGCGGGGCGTTCTCGGCCACGATGCCCTGGATCTGGGCGTAGCTGTTGGTCGCCGCGGCCCGGTCGGTCTGCTTGAGGGTGTCGGGCACCAGCCGCTGGCTGATCCGCGGGTCGTCCCAGCCGTGGTGGTAGGAGCCGCCGTCGACGATCAGCGGGGCGACGTAGTTGTCGGGGTCCGGGTAGTCCGCGAACCAGCCGATGATGTACGCCTGGTACTTGCCCTCGTTCCAGCCCTTCTTGTAGGTGTCCCAGTCGGGCTCCTGCTGGACCGTGACCTGGAACAGGCCGCCGGCCTCCAGCTGCTTCTTCAGGGTCTCGGCCTCGGCGGACTCGGCGCGCGAGCGCGCCCAGGTGATGCTGAGCTTGACCGGGGTCTGGACCTTGGCGGCGGTGAGGATCGCCTTGGCCTTGGTGGCGTCCTGGTCGCCGTAGCGGTCGAAGAAGGCCGTGTTGTGGCCGGTGACGCCGGCCGGGACCATCGAGTACAGCGGCTGGACGGTGCGCGCGAAGACGTCGCGGGCCAGCGACTTGCGGTCGATCAGCTGGGCGGCGGCCTGGCGCACCGCGACGTTGCCGCCGGTGGCGTCCTTGGTGTTGAAGACCAGGTAGCGGGTGTCGTTGCTGTCGCCCTCGACGACGCGCAGGTCGGTCTTGCCGCCCTGCTGGTCGGAGAGGATCTGGGCGGCGGTGTTCGGCTCCAGGCTGTTGTCGGCCAGGTCGACGGCGCCGCTGTCCAGCGCGGCCTTGAGGTCGGCCGGCTTGTCGAAGTAGCGCAGGACGAACTTCTTGTTCCGCAGCTTGGCGTCGCCGGTGTACTTGTCGTTGGGCATCAGCACGACCTTGGCCGGGCCGCCCTTGGCCATCGCCTCGACCGAGTCGATCCGGTACGGGCCGGAGCCGATCAGCTTGTCGTTGGGCAGCGCCTTGTCGGCCGGGTAGACCTCCTGGTCGACGATGGCGCCGGCCGGGCCGGCCAGCTTGGCGGGCAGGGTGGCGTCCGGCTGGCCGAGGTGGAAGACCACCTCGGTGTCGTTGGGCGCCTCGACGGACTTGATCGACGACAGCAGGCCGGCCGGGCCGTTCGGGTCGTTGATCTTCAGGGTCCGCTGGATCGAGAAGACGACGTCGGCGGCGGTGAGCGCGTGGCCGTTGGAGAACTTCAGCCCGGTCCTGAGCGTGCAGTGGTACTGGGTGGCGTCGCCGGCGGTGAACTCGCAGGACTGGGCGGCGTCCGGGGTGGGCGCGCTGGAGGCGGCCGGGTAGGTCAGCAGCGACTGGAAGGTGTTGCGCAGCAGCAGCCAGGAGCCCGCGTCGTAGGCGACGGCCGGGTCGAGGGCGCTGGTCAGCGCGGTGGTGCCCAGGGTGATGGACTTGTCGCCGTCCCCCTTGACGGCGTCGGTCACCGAGCCGCAGCCGGCCACCGAGGCGGCGACGATTCCGGCACAGCCGAGCACGGCCAGTCGTTCAGCTGAAGTCTTCACGGGTCGCGTCCTTCTGGGTGCGGTCCGGCTGCGACCGCGGGCACGACGGGGGTGCCCGTCAGCGGCGGTGCCTGGGCTGGGGTTGCAACGAACCCGAGTAGCGTGCCATATCGAACACGCGGCCCCGGCACCCCCTCAGGTGACGGTTGGGACACGGCGACGGGCCTCTGGTCAGGCCTGTCCGACGAGTTGTCAGGCAATGCCCGTTTTCTCCCGGGACGCTCCCCCGGGACCCGGCCGCCTCCGTCCGCTTAGCGGTGGTTCCGCCCGCTCTGCAATGAGACGACAATCACACTCGCGAGGTCACGAGGGAGCGCAACAGCTCCAGATCGACCTGCTCCAGCGAGGACAGCACCAGCCGCCCGGGCGCGGGCTCGATCGGCGTCACCGAGGGCACGGCGATCACCGGGCAGCCGGCCGCCTCGGCGGCCCGCACCCCGGTCGGCGCGTCCTCGACCACCACGCAGCGCGCCGGGTCGGCGCCCAGCCGGCGGGCCGCCTCCAGGTACGGGTCCGGATGCGGCTTGGTGCGCGGCACCTCGTCCCCGGCGACCGAGAACGCGAAGTGCTCGGCGCCCAGCGAGCGGAGCACGATGTCGATGATGTGCCGGTGCGAGGCGGACACCAGCGCGGCCGGCACGCCGTGCGCGGCCAGCGTGTTGAGCAGCCGCTCGGCGCCCGGCATCAGCGGCACCCCGCCGCCCAGCAGGTCGACGAAGCGCTGGTTGATCAGCACGGTCAGGTCGGCCGGCGACAGGTCCACGCCGGTGCTGCTCAGCAGGTGGTCGATCACCCGGGTCATCGGGCCGCCGACCACGTGGGCGCGGTCGTCGGCGGTCAGCTGGTGGCCGAGGTCGGCGAAGAGCGAGCACTCGGCCTGCCACCAGTAGTCCTCGGTGTCGACCAGCGTCCCGTCCATGTCCAGCAGCACCGCCTGGAGGCCCCGGTCGTCGCCGCCGAGGATCTGGGTGGCGGTGGAGATGGTGGTCATGGCGGGATCCTTCCGTCCGTGCCCGGATCGGCCCCGGGGATGGCACGGGCCGGCCCGCTTTTGAGCGGACCGGCCCGTTCAGGATCATCAAGGATACGCCCCGCCCGCCCGGAAAGAGCGAACGCTGCGCGACACGTGCGTTACCGGGCGTTGAAGTACTTCGCCTCGGGGTGGTGGATCACGATCGCGTCGGTCGACTGCTCCGGGTGCAGCTGGAACTCCTCGGAGAGCACCACGCCGATCCGCTCGGGCTTCAGCAGCTCGGCGATCTTGGCACGGTCCTCCAGCTCCGGGCAGGCGCCGTAGCCCAGCGAGAAGCGGGCGCCGCGGTACTTGAGCGCGAACATGTCCTTGACGTCCTGCGGGTCCTCGTCGCCGAAGCCCAGCTCGTAGCGGACCCGGGCGTGCCAGAACTCGGCCAGCGCCTCGGCCAGCTGGACGGACAGCCCGTGCAGCTCCAGGTAGTCGCGGTAGGAGTTGTTCGCGAACAGCTCGTTGGCCGCCTCGGAGATCCGGTTGCCCATGGTGACCACCTGCAGGCCCACCACGTCGCGCACCCCGGACTCCTCCGGGCGGAAGAAGTCCGCCAGGCACAGCCGCCGTCCGCGCCGCTGGCGCGGGAAGGTGAAGCGGGTCCGCTCGGTGCCGTCCTCGTGGAAGACGATCAGGTCGTCGCCCTTGGAGTTGGCCGGGAAGTAGCCGTAGACCACGGCCGCCTCCAGCCAGCCCTCGGTCTGCAGCCGGTCCAGCCACATCCGCAGCCGCGGCCGGCCCTCGGTCTCCACCAGTTCCTCGTAGGACGGTCCCTCGCCGGTGCGGGCGGCCTTCAGCCCCCACTGGCCCTTGAACAGCGCGTCCTCGTCCAGCCAGGAGGCGTAGTCGGCGAACGGCACGCCCTTGACGATCCGCTCGCCCCAGAACGGCGGGGCCGGCACCCGGTTGTCCAGCGCCACGTCGGAGCGGATCTGGCCGAGGTTGACCTCCTCCGGCTCCTCGACCTCCACCCGGGCGTGCCGGCGCTGCTTGAGCTCCGGCAGCACGGCGCCGGGCACCCCGCGCTTGACCGCGATCAGCGCGTCCATCAGCCGCAGGCCCTCGAAGGCGTCCCGGGCGTAGCGGACCTCGCCCTCGTAGATCTCGTGCAGGTCCTGCTCGACGTAGGCGCGGGTCAGCGCGGCGCCCCCGAGGATCACCGGGAACTGGGCCGCCAGCTTGCGCTGGTTCAGCTCCTCCAGGTTCTCCTTCATGATCACGGTGGACTTCACCAGCAGGCCGGACATCCCGATGACGTCCGCGTTGTGCTCCTGCGCGGCGTCCAGGATCGCCGAGACCGGCTGCTTGATGCCCAGGTTGACGACGTTGTAGCCGTTGTTGGACAGGATGATGTCGACCAGGTTCTTGCCGATGTCGTGGACGTCGCCCTTCACGGTGGCCAGCACGATGGTGCCCTTGCCCTCCGAGTCGGACTTCTCCATGTACGGCTCCAGGTGCGCCACCGCGGACTTCATCACCTCGGCGGACTGGAGCACGAACGGCAGCTGCATCTGGCCGGAGCCGAACAGCTCGCCGACCACCTTCATGCCGGACAGCAGGGTGTCGTTGATGATCTCCAGCGCCGGGCGGGCCGTCAGCGCCTCGTCCAGGTCGGCCTCCAGGCCGTTCCGCTCTCCGTCGATGATCCGGCGCTGGAGCCGCTCCTCCAGCGGCAGCGCGGCCAGCTCCTCCGCCTTGGACGCCTTGACCGAGGCCGAGGAGACGCCCTCGAACAGCTCCAGCAGGCGCTGCAGCGGGTCGTAGCCCTCCCGGCGGCGGTCGTAGACCAGGTCGAGCGCGGCCTCGCGCTGGTCCTCCGGGATCCGCGAGATCGGCAGGATCTTGGAGGCGTGCACGATCGCCGAGTCCAGGCCGGCCTCCACGCACTCGTGCAGGAAGACCGAGTTGAGGACCACCCGGGCGGCCGGGTTGAGGCCGAAGGAGATGTTGGACAGGCCCAGCGTGGTCTGCACCGCCGGGCGGCGGCGCTTCAGCTCGCGGATCGCCTCGATGGTCTCGATGCCGTCCCGGCGGGACTCCTCCTGACCGGTCGCCAGGGTGAAGGTCAGACAGTCGACCAGGATCGAGCCCTCGTCGATGCCGTAGTCCGCGGTGAGCTCGGCGATCAGCCGCTCGGCGATCCCGACCTTCTTGTCGGCGGTGCGGGCCTGGCCCTCCTCGTCGATGGTGAGCGCGATCAGGCCGGCGCCGTGCTCGCGGGCCAGCGCGGCGATCCGGCCGAAGCGGGACTCCGGGGCGTTGCCGTCCTCGTAGTTGACCGAGTTGAGCACCGCGCGGCCGCCCAGCGCCTCCAGACCCGCCCGCAGCACCTCCGGCTCGGTGGAGTCCAGCACGATCGGCAGGGTCGAGGCGGTGGCCAGCCGGGCGGCGATCTCCTTCATGTCGGCGACGCCGTCGCGCCCGACGTAGTCCACGCACAGGTCCAGCAGGTGCGAGCCGTCCCGGATCTGGTCGCGGGCGATCTCCACACAGGCCTGCCAGTCGCCGGCCAGCATCGACTCGCGGAACTTCTTGGAGCCGTTGGCGTTGGTGCGCTCGCCGATCGCCAGGTACGAGGTGTCCTGGCGGAACGGCACCGACTGGTACAGCGAGGCGGCGGCCGGCTCCGGGCGCGGGTCGCGCGCGGCCACCGGGCGGCCCTGCACCCGCTCGACCACCTGGCGCAGGTGCTCGGGCGTGGTGCCGCAGCAGCCGCCGACCAGCGACAGCCCGTACTCGCGGGTGAAGACGTCGTGCGCGTCGGCCAGCTCGACCGGGCTCAGCGGGTAGTGCGCGCCGTCCTTGCCCAGCACCGGCAGACCGGCGTTCGGCATGCAGGACAGGCCGATCCGGGCGTTCTTCGCCAGGTAGCGCAGGTGCTCGCTCATCTCGGCCGGGCCGGTGGCGCAGTTCAGGCCGATGTAGTCCACGCCCAGCGGCTCCAGGGCGGTCAGCGCCGCGCCGATCTCCGAGCCGAGCAGCATGGTGCCGGTGGTCTCCACGGTCACCTGGACCAGCACCGGCAGGTCCACGCCCGCCTCGGCCAGCGCCTGCTTGGAGCCCAGGATCGCGGCCTTGGTCTGCAGCAGGTCCTGGCTGGTCTCCACCAGCAGGGCGTCCGCGCCACCGGCGATCAGGCCGGCCGCGTTCTGCCGGAAGCCCTCGCGCAGCGTCTCGTACGGGGCGTGGCCGAGGGTCGGCAGCTTGGTGCCGGGGCCGATCGAGCCGAGCACCCAGCGCAGCCGGCCGTCCTCGGCGCCGTGCGCGTCGGCGGCCTCGCGGGCCAGCCGGGCGCCCGCCTCGGAGAGCTCGAAGACGCGGTCGGCGATCTCGTACTCGCCGAGCGCGGAGTGGTTGGCACCGAAGGTGTTGGTCTCCACGCAGTCCACGCCCACCGCGAAGTAGGCGTCGTGCACCGAGCGGACGATGTCGGGCCGGGTGAGGTTGAGGACCTCGTTGCAGCCCTCCAGGTTCTGGAAGTCCTCCAGCGTGGGGTCCTGTGCCTGGAGCATGGTGCCCATCGCACCGTCGGCGACCACCACACGGGTGGCGAGCGCCTCGCGCAGCGCGTTCGCGCGGCTCTGCTGGGTGACGGACGGGGTGGCTGCAGTGGCCATGGGGCTTCTCCCTGGGTGCGACGGCTGTCGGCTTTGCGAACCCGCTGGATCGGGGACGCACGTGGCCAGGGTATCCGGCCATCGCCGGGTGGTGACCACCAGTTCCGTATCCTGAGTGCTCGGCCCTGAGGGGGGAGCCCACGGCATGACCACATTCCGGACACGTTTTCGAGACGGGGCGCGCGGGGCGCTGCGCCGGACCGGAGCCCGCGCGGAGGCGCTGCGGGCCCGCTGGCGCGGCTGGTCCCGGTGGCGGAAGGCCCTGGTGGTGGCGGTGGCGGCGCTCGCCGTGGTGGCCGTGCCGGTCGGTTCGGCGGCGCTCGCGCTGCGCCTGCAGTACGTCGGCGACCCCTCCCCCGAGGCCCGCACCCGGGGCCGCGACGCCGTCTGGCTCGGCCATGCCTGGGTGGACGGCCGGAAGGGTGACGACGACGTCGCCGGGCTCGCCCGGCGGCTGGCCGGCACCGGCGTGCGCGACCTCTACGTGCACACCGGCCCACTGGAGCACGACGGCTCGCTGCCGCCCTCCGTGCACCCCCGCGCGCGGTGGTTCACCGAGGCCGCGCACCGGGCGCTGCCCGGGATCCGGGTGCAGGGCTGGCTCGGCGACGAGGTGAAGCCGGAGAAGGACGGCCTCGACCTGGAGGACGCCGCCACCCGCGAGCGGGTCACCGCCTCCGCCGGCCAGGTGCTGGACCAGGGCTTCGACGGCGTGCACTTCGACATGGAGCCGATCCGGCCCGGCTCCAAGGGCTGGCTGGACCTGCTGGAGCGGGTCCGCCCGGTCACCGCCGGGCGCGGCGCGGTGCTGTCGGTGGCCGCCCCGCAGATCGACCCGCTGCCGTACCAGCACAACCTGGGCATCGCGCTCACCGGCCACGGCAAGTGGTGGGACCAGGCGTACTTCGCCGCCACCGCCCGCCGGGTCGACCAGATCGCGCTGATGACCTACGACTCCAGCATGCCGACCGAGGGGTTCTACGGCGGCTACAACGCCTACCAGACCGAGCTCGCCCTGGAGGCCACGCCGGAGGACGTCGACCTGCTGATGGGCCTGCCGTTCTACTGGGAGGACGAGTGGGGTCACTGGGGCGACGCCGAGACGGTGAACGCCGGGATCCGGGGCATCCGGCTGGGCCTGGGCCGCCACGACATCGGGCGGCGCAACTTCGGCGTCGGGCTGTACGTGGACTTCGCGGCCACCGAGCAGAACTGGGCCGACTACCGGCGCGAGTGGGTGCGATAGGTCTCGCCCCGCGGATCAGCCCGGGGCCGTCCGGTGGGCGAGCGCGGCCAGGAAGCGGTGCACGGTGGCCCCCTCGCCGGTCACGTAGTGCGAGACCGCCCGGTACAGCGGCTGGTACACCTCGCCGCGCTCGGTGACGGTGAGCGTGCAGCCCGCGCCGACCGCGGTCAGGGTGAAGGTCCAGGTGCCGCCGTACGGCAGGTCGGGGTCGGCGATGCCGGTCACCAGGCGGTGCGGGGCCTCGCTCTCCACCACCTCGTACACGGTGTGCCCGTGCCGGCCGACCTCGCGCCAGCGCGGGCGGCCGGCGGCGGTGGCGGGCAGCCGCTCGACGAGCACCACGTCCGGGCGCCAGGCCGGGAAGAGGTCGACGTCGGTCAGCACGTCCCAGACCTCGGCGGGCGTCCGGGCCAGCTCCAGGCCGCCCCCGCTGAGGTGCTCCACCGGCAGCCGCCGTCCCGCGGCCCAGGCCACCGCGCCCGCCGCCGCCACCCCGGCCGCGCCCGCCGCCAGGGCCGCCGCCGCGGCACCCGCCCACCGCCGTCCACTCATCCGCCGGCTCCTCGCTGCCACGCCGTCCGGCCCCCGCCTCCCATCATCGCGCCGTCGCCGCGCTGTGGCACGGGCGGGCGGGCGGTGACGCTGGATAACCGGTGGATCGTGGGCGTCCGCTCCCCCAGACTGTCCCGGTGGCCCGCCGGAACGGGGCTTCAAAGCCCGTAGGCTGGGCAGGTAGGGAACCATGGAGCGAGGCGTTCCATGGGTGACGAGAGGTTCGACCGTCGGCATCCGGCCCGCCGGCGCCCGGGCAGTCCCGGCCGGGCGGGGCGGAGGCGGCCGACCGGAGGGAGACGCTGGGTGATCGAGCTGGAAGATGTTCCCGAGTTGATCGACCCGGTGATGGTCTGCGCCTTCGAGGGGTGGAACGACGCCGGCGACGCCGCCTCGGCGGCCCTGGCGCATCTGGACGAGACCTGGGGCGGCAAGGTGTTCGCCGCGCTCGACGCGGAGGACTACTACGACTTCCAGGTCAACCGGCCGACCGTCTGGCTGGACGGCGGGGTGCGCCGGATCACCTGGCCGACCACCAGACTCTCGGTGATCCGGGTGACCGAGCCGAAGACCCGGGACGTCGTCCTGGTGCGCGGCATCGAGCCGAGCATGCGCTGGCGCTCGTTCTGCAACGAGCTGCTGGGCTTCGCGCACGAGCTGGGCGTCGAGCTGGTGGTGATCCTGGGCGCGCTGCTCGGCGACACCCCGCACAGCCGTCCGGTGCCGGTCAGCGGTGTCACCTCGGACCCCGAGCTGGCCCGCCGGCTGGAGCTGGAGGAGAGCCGCTACGAGGGCCCGACCGGGATCGTCGGGGTGCTGCAGGAGGCCTGCACGCACGCCGGGGTGCCGGCGGTGACGCTCTGGGCCGCGGTGCCGCACTACGTCGCGCAGCCGCCGAACCCCAAGGCCACCCTGGCGCTGATCAACAAGCTGGAGGACCTGCTGGACCTGCGCATCCCGCCGGGCGACCTCGGCGAGGACGCCCGGGCCTGGCAGCTGGGCGTGGACCAGCTGGCCGCCGAGGACAGCGAGGTCGCCGAGTACGTCCAGCAGCTGGAGGAGGCGCAGGACACCGCGGAGCTGCCGGAGGCCTCGGGCGACGCGATCGCCCGCGAGTTCGAGCGCTACCTGCGGCGCCGGGAGAACGTCGGGCCGACCGGGGAGAAGCCGGTCGCCGGGCACGCCACGGTGGAGCGGCCGGCCGATCCGGAGCCGCCGGCCGGCCGGGACGGCCAGGACGGCGCCGAGGAGGAGTGAGCCGCCTCGGCCCGTCGGCACGGACGCCGAAGGGGCGCCGGGACCAGTGGTCCCGGCGCCCCTTCGCCGTTTGTCAGAGGGCCACGCCGAGCAGCGCGTCCACGGTGCGGGTGACCAGACCGGGGGCGCCGATGTCGGTGCCGCCGTCGGCCTGCTGCGCGGCGGCCCAGCGGTCCACCGCGGCCAGCGCGGCGGGCGCGTCCAGGTCGTTCGCGAGCGCCTCGCGGACCTCGCCGAGCAGCTGCTCGGCGGCCGGCCCGTCCGGCCGGGAGACCGCCGCGCGCCAGCGGGCGAGCCGCTCCACGGCCTCGTCCAGGGTGGCCTTGGTCCACTCCCAGTCTTCGCGGTAGTGGTGCGAGAGCAGGGCGAGGCGGATCGCGGCCGGGTCGACGCCGTCCCGGCGCAGCGCCGAGACGAAGACCAGGTTGCCGCGGGACTTGGACATCTTGTGGCCGTCCAGGCCGACCATGCCGGCGTGCACGTAGGCCCTGGCGTAGGGGTGCTCGCCGCAGGCGACCTGGGCGTGCGAGGCGCCCATCTCGTGGTGCGGGAAGGAGAGGTCGCTGCCGCCGCCCTGGATGTCGAAGGACATGCCGAGGTACTGCAGCGCGATGGCGACGCACTCGATGTGCCAGCCGGGGCGGCCGTGGCCGAGCTCGGTGTCCCAGGCGGGCTCGCCGGGGCGGGCCGCGAGCCAGAGCAGGGCATCCAGCGGGTGGCGCTTGCCGGGGCGGTCCGGGTCGCCGCCGCGCTCGGCGAAGACCGGGCGCATGGCCTCGCGGGTGAGGCCGGAGACCTCGCCGAAGTGCGGGTCGGCGTCGACCGAGAAGTAGATGTCGCCGTCCAGTTCGTAGGCGGCCCCGCTCGCCAGCAGCTTCTGGACCAGCGGGACGATCCACGGGATCGACTCGACGGCGCCGATGTAGTGGGCCGGCGGGAGCAGCCGCAGCGCGGTCATGTCCTCGCGGAAGAGCGCGGTCTCGCGCTCGGCGAGGGCCACCCAGTCCTGGCCGGTCTCGACCGCGCGCTGCAGCAGCGGGTCGTCGACGTCGGTGACGTTCTGCACGTAGAGGACGTCGTGGCCGGCGTCCTTCCACACCCGCTGCACCAGGTCGAAGGCGTTGTAGGTGGCGGCGTGGCCCATGTGGGTCGCGTCGTAGGGGGTGATGCCGCAGACGTAGATCCGGGCGGTGCCGTCCTGCGGGACGACCTCCCGGATGCCTCCCGTCGCGGTGTCGTGGATTCGGAGGGGGAGCCCCTGACCAGGCAGGGCGGGAACCTCGGAGGCGGGCCAGGCATGCATGGCATTGACTTTAACCGTGAGAACATTTGAAAGCCTAACCAGTCGGCAAGATCGACTGGATTCGCTTCCTTTCGTGGCCCGAGCGGTTCCGGACCGATAGTGCCCGGCGCTTGACAGCGCCGGGCGACGCCCGGATCCGCCCCGCGCACGGCCTCGCGGGGCGGACCGGGCGGACGGCCGCCCGGCCGGCCCTGCCGCCGACCGGGCGTCCGTGACCCTCTGGGCTCGCGGCCGGAGCCGCTACAGCCGCTGCCAGAGGGCCGGCACGTTCGGCGGCTCCCACCCGACGAAGGCGGTGTGCGCCTGGAGGCACACGTAGGAGACGCCGGCGTAGGTGACGCGGTCACCCGCCTTGTAGGCGGTGCCCGCGGCCCAGGTGGTGGTGCCGCCGGTCTGGGTCGGCGTCGGCGTGGTGGGCGTGGTGGTCGGGGTGCCCGACGGGGTCGGGGTCTGCGCCACGTTGAGCACGAAGTCGTACGTGCCCTCCTTGGCCGACCCGACCTGGCGGACGTTCATCAGCAGCCGGGCGTCGTAGATGGTGTCCGTGCTGTTGCGCGGCTCGCCCGGGAAGTACAGCTGGGTGGTGACCACCGGCCGGCCCGGCGCCTGGAGCTTGACGTGGATGTGCCGGGTGCGGCCCGGGTAGAGGCCGGGCACGATCGTGGTGAGGCTGAAGGCGCCCTGGGCGTTGGTGAACTGGTGCCCGCGGAAGGTGAAGCCGACGTTGTCGTAGTCACCGTTCACGTCGGCCTGCCAGAAGTCCATCAGGACGTTGCCGATCGGCTGGCAGGCCCGGCCGAAGACGTAGCCGCTGACGGTGAGCCGGGTGCCCGGGGTGCTGTCGGTGATCAGCGAGGTGCGCAGCGGGGAGTTGGGCTTGAAGTACGGGCCCTCGGTCTGCTCGATGGTCGGGGCGTCGCCGTCGTGGCACTCCGGGGTGAGGTCCAGCAGCTCGCCGCTGCCGGCCCGGTCGCGGGCCAGGGCGACGCCGCCGCCGACCAGCAGCGGTGCGGTGCCGAGCACGGCGGCGGCCCGGAGGACGGTCTTGCGGCTGATCCGGCGGTCGATCGGACCGTCCGTCCCGGTGAGGGGCTCTTCGGACGCGGGCATGCGCCGACTCCTTCGCTGTGAGTGTGGGGGATCTGGTGGTTCCGTCCGGGGGCGGCCCTTGCCATGGTGGGGGCATGACAAGGACCGGGCCGACGGGCCGCCCGCTCGCGCCGGGCGGTCCGCCGGTGGCCCGCAGTCAACCTACGGTCCGTCGGGAGCGGCCGCGATGGACGTGATCCGGGGATCGTGGTGATTTCCTCCGACCCTCGTCCGGAACTCCCCCGGCGTCATCCCGGTCTCCCTGCGGAAGAACCGGCAGAAGTACGCCGGATCGCCGAAACCGGCCTCCCTGGAGACCTGGCGCACCGTCAGTTCGGTGCAGGCCAGCAGGCGTTTGGCCTCCAGCGTCTGCTGCTGGCGGATCAGCCGGCCCGGGGTGCGGCCGGTCGCCTGCTTGACCGTCGCCTGCAGGTGGCCCGGGGAGACGCCCAGCTCGTGCGCGCAGGAGGCGACCGAGCGCTGCACTCCGCCCGGGGTGGCGATCAGCCGGGTGAAGGCGGCCGCGAGGTCCCCGGTGCGGCCGGGCAGTCCGCCCCCGCCGCCGGGCGAACAGGCCCGCAGGGCACGCACGATGAGGATGTGCAGGCTGGCCCGCAGCACGCCCGGGTAGCCGGCCGGCCTGGCCCGGTACTCGGCCTCCATGTCCGCCAGCAGCCCGGCGATCGGCGCGGCGTGCTCCCCCAGCCGCACCGCCGGGCGGGAGGCCAGGGTGCGCAGCGCGGAGCGGTCCTGCGGATGATCCAGCAGGAAGTCCTCGTTGAACAGCACGACCTGTCCGACGAGGTCGTCCGCGTCCGCCCAGTAGTGCACCTGACCGGGGGCGATCACGCACAACTGCGGGGGCTGCACCGGCCGCTGGACCAGGTCCAGGACGTGGGCGCCGCGCCCGCCGGTGAGGAAGACGATCTCGTAGAAGGAGTGCCGGTGGGGGAAGCCTGCCCGGGAGAGCGGGCCGATGGCGTCGAAACTGCCGATCGCGAACGGGAGCAGATGCGGCAGCGGGACCTGGAGGCGGTGCAGCGGCAGGTCCAGGTGGGGGGTGGTCCGTCGCTCGTCCATCGTCGCAGTGTGCTGCCCGCACGGCACACCGGTCCAGACCATTACCGGCTGAGCGGGCCGCTGCTCCGTCGGATCGAGGGCTCGAACCGCCTTCGAACCCTCGGCTCGGCGGGCCGCCCGGCCGTCAGATCGGCGGCCAGGGGATGGACGGCCAGTCCTCGGAGGGCAGCGGGTGGGTGCCGGTGGCGAGCAGCGCGGCCACCCGGGCGCGGGCGGCGTCCAGTTCGGCGGCGGTCAGGTGCGGGGCCAGCCGCTCCCCCAGCGCCCCGTCCAGCCGCTCGGCCAGCCCGGTCAGCACGGCGGTCGCCTCGGCGGGCAGCGGCTGCCCGGCCCAGCCCCACAGCAGGGTGCGCAGCTTGCCCTCGGTGTTGAAGGTGACGCCGTGGTCGATGCCGTAGAGCCGGCCGTCGGCGGCCGGGATCAGGTGGCCGCCCTTGCGGTCGGCGTTGTTGAGGACGGCGTCCAGCACCGCCAGCCGGCGCAGCCGCGCGTCGTCGGGGTGGACCAGCAGCGCGGTGCGGCCGTCGCCGACCTCGGCGCGGACGATCGGCAGCCAGCCGTCCTCGGGGCCGCGCGGGTCCTGCAGCGCGAGCAGCGGGGCGGCGTCCGGGTCGGGCTCCACCCACAGCTGCACCATGCCGGGGCCGTGCGGGCCCTCGCGCAGCACGGTCGGCGGCACCAGGCCCCAGCCGGTGGCGGCGGACAGCTCGTACGCGGCCACCTCGCGGCCGGCCAGGGTGCCGTCCGGGAAGTCCCAGAGCGGCCGCTCGCCGGCCACCGGCTTGTAGACGGCCTGCGCCGAACGGCCGTCGGCGGCGGTGACGGTGCAGTAGAGGGCGGCGTTGGAGGCGTCGGTGAGCCGGCCGTGCACGGTCAGCGCGCCCTCGCGCAGCAGTCGCAGCGCGGTGGGCGGGTCGGCGGCCAGGGCGGCGGCCTCGGCGGGGTCGGACCGCGGCGGCTCCGGCGGGTCGGCGGGCCGGGCGGTCGGCGTGTTCAGCGCCGGTACCCGTTCGCGCGCGGGCACAGGTGGCCCTCCGGGTCGAGCGGCAGGTTGCAGAACGGGCAGGGCTTGCGGCCGGCCGCGACGAGGTCCAGCGCCCGCTTGGCGAACACCCGGGCCATCGCGCCGGAGAGCCGCACCCGGAGCATGTCGGGGCCGTTCTCGTCGTCCTCGAAGACGGCGGCGCCCTCGCCCTCGCCCTCCTCGTCCTCGACCAGCGCCTGGGCCTCGACCACCAGGCAGCTGTCCACGGCGTCCCAGGCGAGCGCCATCGTGCCGACCCGGAACTCCTGCTCCAGCGGCAGGTCCAGCGGCGCGGTGTCGAGCAGGTCCTGCGGGGCGCTGGCCGGGATGGTGGCCTCGCCGCCGCTGCGGCGCAGCGCCTCGTCGAGGACCTCGTCGATCCGCTCGGCGAGCGCGGCGACCTGGGTCTTCTCCAGCAGCACGCTGGTGATCCGCCCACGGGCGCTGGCCTGCAGGTAGAACGCCCGGGCGCCGGGCTGGCCGACGGTGCCGGCCACGAACCGTTCGGGCTGGTCGTAGAAGAAGACCTGACGGGTCACGCTCTCGCTCCGGGTCGTATCGATCGTCGTGGGCGCCGGCGGACGCCGCTGGGGTCGGTCGGGGTCGGGGCTGGGTGGTCCGGGGTACCCGGGCCGGCGGCGCGGGGACCCACTGGTCACCCTACGACCTCCGGGGCCGCACCGGGGAGCCGAGCCCCGGGCCGGGGCCGGACGGGGCCGGGCGGACGGCTCAGGCCGCGCCGGTGGAGCCGCCGACCACCGCGTCCCCGGCGGGCCCGCCCGGGCGCCCGCCGGGGCCGGCCGGCCGCGGGGCGAGGGCGGCGAGGTCGCCGGTGTCGCCCATCCGCAGCACGAAGGGCCGGCGCGCGGTGTAGCGGATCGCGGTGACCGAGCACGGGTCGACGTTGATCCGCTGGAAGTGGTCGAGGTGCAGGCCAAGCGCGTCGGCCACCACCGCCTTGATCACGTCGCCGTGCGAGCAGGCGATCCAGACCGCGTCCTCGCCGTGCTCGGCGGCGATCTTCTCGTTCCACTCGCGGACCGCGCCCACCGTGCGGTGGCTCAGCTCGCGCAGCGATTCGCCACCGGGGAAGGCGGCCGCCGCGGCGTGGTCCTGGACGGTGCGCCACAGCGGCTCCTTGGCCAGCTCGGCCAGCGGCCGGCCGGTCCACTCGCCGTAGTGGCACTCGCCGAGCCGCTCGTCCAGCGCCGGGCCGGCCAGCTCGGGGCGGCCGGCCAGCAGCGGCTCCAGGGTCTGCCGGCAGCGCTCCAGCGGGCTGCTGACCGCCTGGACCAGCGGGACCGGGGCGAGCCGGGCGGCGAGCGCGGCGGCCTGCGCGCGCCCGGTGTCGTCGAGCTCCACCCCGGGCGTCCAGCCGGCCAGGATTCCGGCGGTGTTCGCGGTGGAGCGGCCGTGGCGGACGAGCAGCAGGGTGGGCATGGGGCCTACCCTACGGCCTCCCGGGCCGGGCCGGGTCCGCCCGTGGATCCCGCCCGGGAGGCGGGCCGGGAGCGGGGCCGGGGCCGCGCCGGAGCGCCGGTACCGGGACGAAAGCCGTCGCGGCGGATGTTTCGCGACCGGCCGAGGGGCCACAATGGCCCGCATGATCGTCCATTGCGCCATCTACCGCGACGGCCGCCCGGTCGCGACGCCCGCGGACCCCGCCGGCAGCCTCGCCGCCGCGCGCGCGGCGGGCCCGGGCGGCTTCGTCTGGATAGGCCTGTTCGAGCCCACCGCCGAGGAACTCGACCGGGTCGGCGCCGAGTTCGGGCTGCACCCGCTGGCCGTCGAGGACGCCGTCACCGCCCACCAGCGCCCCAAGGTGGAGGCGTACCAGGGCTCGCTGTTCGTGGCGCTCAAGACCCTCGGCTACCACCCCGGCAGCCACGCGGTGACCGGCGGCGAGGTGATGGTCTTCGTCGGCGAGGACTTCGTGATGACCGTCCGGCACGGCACCGACAGCCCGCTCAGCGAGCTGCGCTCCCAGCTGGAGCAGCGGCCGGAGGTGCTCAGGTACGGCCCGAGCGCCGTGCTGCACTCGGTCTGCGACACGGTGGTGGACGGCTACGTGGACGTGGCCGTCGGCATCCAGGCGGACCTCGACGAGCTGGAGGCGGACGTCTTCTCGCCCGGCCGGGTGAGCAGCGACGTCGCCGGCCGGATCTACGGCTACAAGCGGCAGCTGGTGACCGCCCGCCGGGCCACCGGGCCGCTGGTCGAGCCGATGATGCGGCTGGAACGCGGCGGCGTGCCGTACGTGCGGGCCGAGGCGCTGCCGTACCTGCGGGACGTCTCCGACCACCTGGCCCGCGCCAACGACCAGGTGGAGGGCATGGACCGGCTGCTGTCGGACATCCTGTCGGCCAACCTGGCGCAGGTCAGCGTGCAGCAGAACAACGACATGCGGAAGATCTCCGCCTGGGCGGCGCTGGCCGCCGTGCCGACGATGATCGCCGGCGTGTACGGCATGAACTTCCAGGACATGCCCGAGCTGCGCCAGCCGTGGGGCTACCCGGCGGCGCTCTCGCTGATGGCGGTGGTCTGCGTGGTACTGCACCGGGTGTTCAAGCGGCACGACTGGCTGTAGCGCCGCCGGTCGTAGCGCCGCCCCCAGGTGTCCACCGGGGGACGGCGGCCGCCGGGGCCCGTCACGCCAGGCCGGCGCGCTCCAGGGCCTCGACGCCGGTGCGCAGCGCCGTGATCCGCTCGTCCAGCGTGAAGCCGGCCGGGGCGAGGGTGAGCGTGGTGACGCCCGCGTCGGCGTAGGCCTGCATCCGGTCGGCGATCCGGGCGGTGTCGCCGATCAGCGAGGTGGCGTCGATCAGGTCGCGCGGGACGGCGGCGCCGGCGCCCGCGTAGTCCTTGGCCAGGTAACGCTCCTGGACCTCGTCGGCGGCCCGCTCGTAGCCCATCCGGCGGGCGAGCTGGTTGTAGAAGTTCTTCTCCTTGCTGCCCATGCCGCCGATGTAGAGCGCCGTGTAGCCGCGCTGGGAGTCGATGCCCGCCTCGATGTCCTCACCGACGGCGATGGCGACGGTCGGGCAGACGTCGAAGCCGTCGAACTCCTTGCCGGGCTCGGCGCCGGCCTTGGCGCGGCCGGCCCTCAGCGGGTCGAGGGAGAGCGCGGCGTGCGCCGGGTCGAAGAAGATGCCGAGCCAGCCGTCGGCGATCTCGCCGGTCTGCTCCAGGTTCTTCGGGCCGATCGCGGCGATGTACAGCGGGATGTGCTCGCGCACCGGGTGCACGGTGAGCTTGATCGGCTTGCCGGGGCCGCCGGGCAGCGGCAGCGTCCAGTGGGCGCCGTCGTGGACCAGCCGCTCCCGGGACATCGCCTTGCGGATGATCTCCACGTACTCGCGGGTGCGGGCCAGCGGCTTGTCGAACTTCACGCCGTACCAGCCCTCGGAGACCTGCGGGCCGGAGACGCCGAGACCGAGCCGGAAGCGGCCGCCGGAGAGGGTGTCCAGGGTGGCGGCGGTCATCGCGGTCATCGCCGGGGTGCGCGCCGGGATCTGGAAGATGGCCGAGCCGACGTCGATCCGCTCGGTCCTGGCGGCGACGTAGGAGAGCACGGTGGCCGCGTCCGAGCCGTACGCCTCGGCGGCCCAGCAGACCGCGTAGCCGAGCCGGTCGGCCTCCTGGGCGACGGCGATGTTGTCGGCGTCCATGCCGAGTCCCCAGTAGCCGAGGTTGATGCCGAGTCGCATGGGCACTGCCTTCCAGTCCGGTTGCTCGTGAGCGCGACGACGCGTCCGGGCGACATGCTACTGGCCGGTAGCAGTGTTCCGGGTCACATTTCGGCACCCGTCCGCCGCACCCCGGTCCGGCGCGGCCGACGGTGATCTTCCTGCGGGTCTGCGCACCTGCCCGGGCACCGGCCGCTACGCTCAGCCGACGTGGGGCGCCGCGTCCCACCTGCGGGTTTGTCCCGCGGGCACGCCGCCCCGCAGCGTTCCGCCACCGCACCTTCGGCCAGTGAGAGGGCCCGTCCGATGGAACAGCGTCACCTCGGCCGCACCGGGCTGCAGGTCTCCCGGCTCGGTCTCGGCACCATGACCTGGGGCCGCGACACCGACGAGCAGGAGGCCGCCGAGCAGCTCAAGGAGTTCGTCGACGCCGGCGGCAACCTCGTCGACACCGCCGACGTCTACGCCGACGGCGACGCCGAGTACCTGCTCTCCCGACTCACCGACGGCCTGATTCCGCGCTCCGACCTGGTCATCGCCACCAAGGCGGGCAGCGTGCCGGCCTCCGGCCGCCGGTTCGACGGCTCGCGCGGCCACCTGCTCGCCGCGCTCGACGCCTCGCTGCGCCGGCTCGGCACCGACTACGTCGACCTCTGGCAGGTGCACGCCTTCGACCCGGCCACCCCCGTCGAGGAGACCCTGAGCGCCCTGGACATCGCGGTCTCCTCCGGCCGCGCCCGCTACGTCGGGGTCTGCGACTTCAGCGGCTGGCAGCTCGCCAAGGCCGCCACCTGGCAGCACGCCCACCACGGCCGGGTGCCGCTGGCCGGGGCGCAGCTGGAGTACTCGCTGCTGCAGCGCGGCATCGAGCGCGAGGCGCTGCCGGCCGCCCGGGACGCCGGGGTGGGCCTGCTGGCCGGCTCCCCGCTCGGGCGCGGCGTGCTCACCGGCAAGTACCGGCACGGCCTGCCGCCGGACTCGCGCGGCGCCTCGCCCTACCTGTCCGGGTTCGTCCAGCCCTACCTCGGGGAACGCGCCCGGCGGATCGTGGACGCCGTCGCCACCGCCGCCGACGGGCTGGCCAGCAGCCCGCTGGCGGTCGCGCTCGCCTGGGTTCGGGACCGCCCCGGCGTGGCGAGCGCGCTGGTCGGGGCGCGGACCGTGGGACAGCTGCAGGCGGCGCTGTCGGTGGAGGCGCTTACGCTTCCGGAGGAGATCCGCGGTGCGCTCGACGACATCTCGGCGCCGGTCCACCGCTACCCCGACCAGGGGTGGAGCGAGCTGTAGCGGCCGCCCGCCCCCGCGACCCGAGCCTGCCCGAACCGACCGACCGCCGGCCCGGCCGCCCCGTGCGGCCCCGGACCGGCCCGACCCGGCCGACCGCCCGCACCACGGGGCGGGCGGCGCCCAGCATGTGGAGTTGAGCTTTTGTGGAGCGGACGATGACTGACGCGGAGAACGGCGCTCCGGAGGAGACCCCGGCGGGCTCGGGCGGCGACGGTGCGGCCGGCGGCACGGGCGTCGTCCCCGGGCAGGCGTCGTCGCCGGACACGGCCGGGCAGGGCGCTTCCGACCAGGGCGCGGCGGTCGCCGGTGACCCGGCGGGTGCCGACCCGGCGGAACGGGCTGCGGCCGTCGCGGCGCTGGCGGAGCGGGTGCGCTCGGTCGGCCGGTCCGCCGGGGGCCCCGACGGCCCGGCCCCCGC
>NZ_JBHVPZ010000034.1:0-89535 GCF_042887135.1 Kitasatospora sp. NPDC057965 | reverse complement strand
GCCGCGCACCGCGCCCGCGCGGTGGCCGTCCCGGTGCCTCGGCCACCCGAGGG
This sequence comes from Kitasatospora sp. NPDC057965, assembly GCF_042887135.1. Classification (NCBI taxonomy): domain Bacteria; kingdom Bacillati; phylum Actinomycetota; class Actinomycetes; order Kitasatosporales; family Streptomycetaceae; genus Kitasatospora; species Kitasatospora sp. NPDC057965. The sequence continues at coordinate 89,482 of NZ_JBHVPZ010000034.1, read as the reverse complement.
GTCACCGCCCGCGCCCTCCCGCGCGGGCGGCACCCCGGCCGGGCGGCCGGGGCCCGCGGGCCCGTCGCAGGCCGCATCCGCCGTGTCCGCCGCGCCCTCGGTACCCGCCACCGCCGGGCGGCCGCGCCGTCGACGGCCACGACGACGCACCTTCCCGGGCGCGGACCCCTCGGCGGCGGGCGCCGGCGTCGGGGATGGACCCGACGACGGCCCGGACTCCCGCTCCGGATCACCCTCGGGCTCCGGAGCCCGCTCCCCGGCCGCCCGCTCCTGCTCCTCCCGCGCCTCCCGCTCGGTGCGACGACGGCGCTCCGTCGCCACGCTCGCCAGCAGCGTGTCCGGCGAGAAACCGCTGTTCAACGACTCGTACAGCAGCTGCGCGAGCAGGTAGGAAGGGTGGCGGCGGAGCGTGTGGCCGAGCACCACGCGCGCGGTGGCGGTGTCCCCCGCGACCCAGGACGTCCAGGCCAGCAGGGTGAGCGGCGGCGCGGCACAGCTCTCGTAGGGCGCCACGCAGCGGGTGGCCAGGAAGCGCCAGAGCCGTTGGACGGACGCGAGCTCGTCCGGTCTGGCGTACTCGGCCGCGCGGTCCCGGACGATCCGGTCCTGGAGCGCCAGCAGCAGCCGCGCCGTCCGCTCCTCGTCGAGTTCCGTGGCCCCGGCGATGAACTCGGCCACGGCCGCGTCGAGCAGCGCGGCGTGCTCCCGCCGGTCGAGCGACAGCCGCAGCCCGGCCGCCGGCCCGGCACCGGCCCGTGCGAGGGCGCCGCGTACGGCGTCCGCAACGGGCGGCCCGAGCGGGGCCAACCCGGCCAGGATCTCCTTGCGGCTGCCGCGCGGAGCCAGCCCGGCGACGGTCGCCGCCACCGCGACCGGGCCGGGGCCGGGCGTGCGGTGGATCGGGTGCCCTGCCGGATCGCAGCACCCCTCCCGCGTGCAGAGGAAGGACCACCAGCGGTCCGCCGAGACGCACAACGACTCCTTGACCCGCACGGCGCGACTCTCGAAGGCCTGCTGCAACCGCTCAGCGAGCGGTCGCAGCCGTTCGGCGACCGGCGGGCCGTGCTCCCCGCCGGGCCGCGGCCCGGCGGGATCCTGGCAGAGGTAGAGGAGGACCTGGACCGGCCGTCGGTCCTGCCGCTCGGAGAGCCGGACGAGGAGGGAGGCCGTCTCCTCGGCGGCGGCCGGCCACTCCTCGGCCGACTCGGGGATGTCCAGCCGGATCACCCCGCCCTGGTGCAGGCCGGGCGGCTGGAGGCCGACCGCGACGATGCTGTCGTCGGGGAAGAAGCCGAGGAGGTAGGGCAGCGCCTCGGCCATGTCGGCCGGGCCCCGCATGGTGATCGGACGGCCACCGGGGCCGTCGCCGAAGGGGAGCGCGATGGGTTCGTCGGTCATGGGCGGAAGGTTGCCGCAATTCCCCGGAGCTCCCGGAAAATTCTTCCGGATCTGTGGATAAACCCGGCCTGTGAATATCTCCTCCCTCGATCGGCCTATCGTCGAGCCACTCTTCCGGGGGAAAATCGGCTGCCGTTCAGCAGAAGAACGGATGAAACACCTCCCGGCTTCGCCCGCTCCGCACCCGCCGCCGTTCGCCCCTTGTCGGTTCCTCGGGGTTACATGGGGGCCATGCAGCAGCCGAAGACCCACACCACCGCCACCCCCGCCGACCGCGCCGAGGTCCGGGCGCGGGCCGAGGCCGTCCTGCGCGAGCTGGCCGGCCCCGGCGCCACCCTCCGCGAGGACCAGTGGACAGCCATCGAGGCCCTGGTCGTCGACCACCGCCGGGCCCTGGTGGTGCAGCGCACCGGCTGGGGCAAGTCCGCCGTCTACTTCATCGCCACCGCCCTGCTGCGGGCCCGCGGCGCCGGTCCGACGGTGATCGTCTCGCCGCTGCTCGCCCTGATGCGCAACCAGGTGGACTCGGCGGCCCGGGCCGGCATCCACGCCCGCACCATCAACTCCGCCAACACCGACGAGTGGGACGCCGTGCAGGCCGAGGTCGCCGCCGGTGAGGTGGACGTCCTGCTGGTCAGCCCCGAGCGGCTGAACAACCCGGACTTCCGCGACCAGGTGCTCCCCAAGCTCGCCGCCTCCACCGGCCTGCTGGTGGTCGACGAGGCCCACTGCATCTCCGACTGGGGCCACGACTTCCGCCCCGACTACCGCCGGCTGCGCACCATGCTCGCCGAGCTCCAGCCGGGTGTCCCGGTACTGGCCACCACCGCCACGGCGAACTCCCGGGTCACCGCCGACGTCGCCGAGCAGCTCGGCACCGGCACGGGCGACGAGCACGCGCTCGTGCTGCGCGGCCCGCTCGACCGCGAGAGCCTCACCCTCGGCGTGCTCACCCTGCCCGACCCGGCGCACCGGCTGGCCTGGCTCGCCGACCACCTGGAGCGGCTGCCCGGCTCCGGCATCATCTACACCCTCACGGTCGCCGCCACCGACGAGGTCACCGCCTTCCTGCGCGAGCGCGGCTTCCCGGTGGCCTCCTACTCCGGCCGCACCGAGGACGCCGAGCGCCGCACCGCCGAGGCCGACCTGCTCGCCAACCGGGTCAAGGCGCTGGTCGCCACCTCCGCCCTCGGCATGGGCTTCGACAAGCCGGACCTCGGCTTCGTCGTCCACCTCGGCTCCCCCAGCTCCCCGATCGCCTACTACCAGCAGGTCGGCCGGGCCGGGCGCGGGGTCGACCGGGCCGAGGTGCTGCTGCTGCCCGGCCGCGAGGACGAGGCGATCTGGCGCTACTTCGCCTCGCTCGCCTTCCCGCCCGAGGAGCAGGTCCGCCGGACGATCGACGCGCTCGCCGAGGCCGGCCGGCCGCTGTCCACCGCCGCGCTGGAGCCCCGGGTGGACCTGCGCCGCACCCGGCTGGAGACCATGCTCAAGGTCCTCGACGTGGACGGCGCCGTCCGGCGGGTCAAGGGCGGCTGGACGGCCACCGGCCGGAGCTGGGAGTACGACACCGCCCGCTACGCCAAGGTGGCCGCCTCCCGGGAGGCCGAGCAGCGGGCGATGCGCGAGTACGCGGCGTCCGGCGGCTGCCGGATGGAGTTCCTGCGCCGCCAGCTGGACGACGAGCAGGCGGCGCCCTGCGGTCGGTGCGACAACTGCGCCGGGCCGCTGCACGGACCGGAGGTCTCGGCGCAGGCCCTGGAGGCCGCCCGTGCCGCCCTCGGCCGGCCGGGCGTCGGCTTCGAGCCGCGCCGGCTCTGGCCCACCGGCATGGACGCGCTCGGCGTCCCGCTCAAGGGCCGCATCCCGGCGGGCGAGCAGGCCGAGACGGGCCGGGCGCTCGGCCGGCTCTCGGACATCGGCTGGGGCACCCGGCTGCGTTCGCTGCTCGCCGACCAGGCCCCGGACGGGCCCGTCCCCGGCGAGGTGGTGGACGCCCTGGTCACCGTGCTGGCCGACTGGGCGCGCGGGCCGGGTGGCTGGGCCGGTCCGGCGACCTCCGACGGTGCCCGGCTGGAGCGGCCGGTCGGCGTGGTGACGATGGCCTCCTCCACCAGGCCGCAGCTGGTCGGCAGCCTCGGGACCAGGATCGCCGAGATCGGGCGGCTGCCGCTGCTCGGGCGGATCGAGTACGCGACCGGGCAGCCGCCGCACGGCTCGCGCAGCAACAGCGCCCAGCGGCTGAACTCGGTGGCGGGCGCGCTGACCCTGCCGCCGGAGACGGCGTCGGCGGTGGCGGCCGCGGGCGGGCCGGTGCTGCTGGTGGACGACCTGGTGGACTCCGGGTGGACGGTCACCGTGGCCGCCCGGCTGCTGCGCCGCGCCGGGGCGGGCGCGGTGCTGCCGCTGGTGCTGGGCGTCCAGGGCTGACCGCCTCCCCGCACCGGCCGGACGCGGCACCGGCCGGAGCGGGGACCTCATCACCAGACCGCGTCACCAGACCGCGTCGCAGCACCCGGATCGCAGGACCGCAGCACCGGATCGGAGTAATCACAGGTTCTCGTATGTCTCTCCGTACCCGGTCGGAACCGTCGACCGGGTACGGAGAGGAGACCGCCGGAAGATCGTCGCGGAAAAGGGGGGACGGAGTTGTCCGGAAGGCTTCGCAGCGCCCGGTGGTCCGGCCGGACCGCGGTCCGGCGACGGCCGGGCCGGTTCCGGGCGGCCGTGGAATATATCCGGCAGAACGTTGGCTTTCGGGCGGCGTTCATCATTTCATCATTGCCGCTCAACCCCATCTGCCCTGAGAATTGGACCGTACCCGGAGCCCGGTCCCTTGGACCATGCCTCTGGCGTACGCAGGCACCCGCGCGCCCGTGGGTCGGGAAGGAGGGTCGTGATCAGCGGAACCGACCGAGGTCAGTATCCCCTCGTCCGGAGTTCGGCCCTCAGACGGGTGCTCGATCTGGAGGCCTGGGCGGCCTCGGGGATCCCGCTGCTCCGCGATCCCCGCGAATTCGTCCTGGAGCTGCACCGGCGCCATCTGCCGCAGCCCGGCACGGTGGTGGTCGCCGTCCTGGACGCCCTGCACCGGGTGACCGCCTCGGCCTCGTTCGCGCCCTGGCCGCACGACACGGACGGCTGGCTGCACCGCAACGCGATCCTCACCCACCTGCGCCAGGTCACCCCGCACGACCTGCGGCTGCCCGCCCCGAAGCGGACGGCCGTCCTGCTGAGCTGCCGCGAGGGCTCGGCCGGCTGGACGGAGCAGGACGGCGCCTGGATGTGGGCGCTGCGGGACGCGGCCGGCCTGCACGGGCTGCGCTGCGGAGCGTATGTCGCGCTGACCCCGGCCGGCTGGCAGATCCTCGGCGACGGGCGGAGCGGACGCAATCCGCACGCGGGTTCGTGGGCGGAGGGGCCGGTCCACACCGTGACGGAACTGCCGCAGCGCACCGCGCTGGAGACCCCGCGCGGCAACCGGTCGCAGCGCGGCGAGCGCTCCCCGCGGTCCCGCCCGTCCGAGCGCCCGTGGGGGCCGGCCCGGGTCGCGGGGATCGAAACGGCCCGGCGCACCGGCACCCGCTGACACACCCGCCGGCCGTTCGTCCACCCGCCCGCGGTCCGGCGCTGCCCACGGCCGACACCCGTGACCGGGCCCCCGGTCCGGAACGTCCAGGCCCGCACACCTGTCGGCGCGCGGCGGGAAGGCCGAGGCCCGGCGCCACGAGGGGTGCCGGGCCGGGATGGTCGTCGGGTCTCCCGGACGGTCAGGGCCGCCGGGCCCCGCCACCGGTGTCAGGCGGGCCGCCGCCGGGGGGCCGGAGCACCGGCCGCGGCGCGCGACGCACCGGCGGTGGCCGGGGCGGCTCCGCCGCAGACCACCAGCAGCGCCTCCGCGTGCCGCAGCGCCTTGGCGTACGCCGCCGCGGCCCGGTCGGCCGGACCGCCGTTGACGGCCAGCACGACCACCGGCCGGCGGGCCGGGCGGGTCAGCTCGGCGTCGGCGTAGAACACGTCGCCGCCCTCGGTGAGCTGCGCCCAGTAGCGCTCCTCGCCGAAGGTGAGCTCGTGCTGCTGCCAGGGGTGCGCCGCACCGACCGTCAGCACCAGGACGGTGCCGGGATCGCGGCCGGAGTCCAGCAGTTGGTCGACGGTCTCGTCCGCGCGGTCCAGCGCCTCCGCCTCGGTGGCGGGAACGTGCCGGACCTCGACCGACGCCGGGCGGGGTGCCGGTCGCGGAGGGGTGGGCTTGGGGATCGGGTTCGGGCGCGGCGAAGGCCCCGGACGGTCCACCCGCGCGGCCGCCGTACGCGGCGCTGCCGGCCGCGGCGGTGCGGGGCGGGGCCCCGGCACCGGGGCCGGCACGGCTCCGACGGCCGACGGTACGGCGGTGGTCGCGCCGCCGGTGGCGGGCACGCGGAGGGCTTGTGCGTCCGACTCGCGGGGGCTGGGAACGCCGGGGCCCGGGAGGCTCTCGTTAATCTCCGGCTCCTCGGGGAAGACAGGCATACCCGGATATCTATCAAATGCCGGTCGGACGCGCACGGGCGCCCCACCCCTTGGGCACCGCCGGGCCCCGCCGGCGACCCGGGCAGCTTCCAGACGTACCGTCAGAAACCGAGCGCGAGCTGCTCGCCGACGGGCTCCGCGGAGCCGGCGCCGCCGGGTCCGGGAACCGTCCGGATCCGCTTCAGGTGGCGCCACCGGGGCAGCCCGTCGAGATAGGACCAGGAGAGGCGGTGGTGTTCGGTCGGACCGAGCTCCTCCAGTGCGGCCCGGTGGACCGGGGACGGGTAGCCGGCGTTGTCGGCGAAACCGTACTCGGGGCACTGCTCGCCGAGATCGGCCATGAGGCCGTCCCGGTGGACCTTGGCGAGCACCGAGGCGGCGGACACGCAGATGCACGACTGGTCGCCCTTGATCACCGTGCGCACCCGCCAGGGGCCGCCGAGGTAGTCGTGCTTGCCGTCGAGGATCACCGCGTCCGGCTCCACCGGCAGTGCCTCCAGCGCGCGGACGGCGGCCAGCCGCAGCGCGGCGGTCATCCCGAGCTCGTCGCACTCCAGCGCCGAGGCGTGGCCGAGCGCGTACGCGGTGACCCAGTCGGCGAGCACGGGCGCGAGCGCGCGGCGGCGGAGCTCGGTGAGCAGCTTGGAGTCGGTCAGACCCTCCGGGGGCCGGCGCAGACCGGTGACGGCCGCACCCACGGTGACCGGCCCGGCCCAGGCGCCGCGCCCGACCTCGTCGAGGCCGACGACGACCTTGGCGCCGGCGCGGCGCAGCGAGCGCTCGACGGAGTGCGTCGGCGGGACGATGGGCATGATGGGGTCCGTTCAGCTGATCGGACTCCAGCCTATGCCACCCGTCGGCACGCCCGGGCGGCGTCGACGTCAGACTGCCGCACCCCCCCGGGGGGCGACCCGGCACCGCCGCGCCCCGAGCCGGCACGGCCCCGCCCCGGAGCCGGAGCCGGAGCGACCTCAGGGGCGGATCAAGGGGACCAGCACCTCGTCGACCAGCTGGTCGACGAACTCGGGGCCGATCCGGCAGCCGCACACCTTGACCCGGTACAGCAGCATCGCCGGAACGACGTCTGCGACCAGCGGGGTGGCCGCGCCCGGACGGACGTCGCCGCGCTCGGCGCCCCGCCGGAGGATGGCCAGGATCACGGCCTTGGTCGGCTCCAGCATCCGCTGGGCGATGAAGTCCTTGAACAGCTCGGCCTGGTCGTGGTCCAGCTCGGCCATCAGCGCGCTCACCGCGCCACCCGCCCGGGAGCTCGCGACGGAGACGAAACTCTCGACGAGGTAGTGCAGTTCGGCCCGGGCGGACCCGAGGGCGGGAGTGTCGGTGGGGCGTGGCAGAGTGGAGTCCAGGGCGTCGATGACCAGTTCCACCTTGGACGCCCACCGCCGGTACAGCGCGGCCTTCCCCGTCCGGGCGGCGCCGGCGACCCCCTCCATCGTCAGCCGCGCGAATCCGCCGGAGGTGAGCTGATCGAGCGCCGCTTCGAAGATCGCCGCCTCCAGCTCCCTCCCCCGCCGCCGACCCGGCCGTCCCAGGGCCTCGGCGACGACCTGGACGGGGCAGGCGGCCCGCGGGGCCTCGGATGCCCGTTGCGCCGACCGACCGGCCGACCGGCCGACCGCAGGAGCTGCCGGGAGACCTGCCGGAAGAGCTGCCGGGAGGCCTGTCGGGAGACCGCCCGAGCGGTCCGCCGCCTGGCGCCGCACCAACTGATCCATTGTCACCAACCCTAAGGAACGCTTGCGTTCATAATCTCGCCAACGCTATCGTCCACATTAGTGAACGATTCCGTTCCTTCATAGCCCGCGGGACGCCGACGGGCCGCGCCGGACCCCGAGGTCCGCAGCATACGAAGCAATAGCCAGCAGGGGGCATCAACTTGGCTATCTCCGACACACTCAGCAAGAACTCTCCACCGCAAGGTGGCCGCAGCGCGCACAAGGGCATCACCCTGGCCGTCATCGCGGCCTCGCAGTTGATGGTGGTGCTCGACGCCACCATCGTGAACATCGCCCTGCCGCAGATCAGGGACGCCCTGGACTTCTCCACCACCAACCTGTCATGGGTGATCAACGCCTACACCCTGACCTTCGGCGGCCTGCTGCTGCTCGGTGGACGCGCGGGCGACATCCTCGGCCGGCGCCGGGTCTTCATCGCCGGCACGCTGCTGTTCGGCCTGGCCTCGCTGCTCGGCGGCTTCGCACAGGACGGCGGCATGCTGCTGGCCGCCCGCGCGCTCCAGGGCATCGGCGGCGCGATCTGCTCACCGACGGCCTTCGCCCTGATCGCCACCAACTTCGACGAAGGGCCCGAACGCAACCGGGCCTTCGGCGTGTTCTCGGCGGTGGCCGGTTCCGGCGCCGCGATCGGCCTGCTGGCCGGCGGTGTGCTGACCGAGTACCTCGACTGGCGCTGGGTCTTCTTCGTCAACGTGCCGATCGCGGTGCTCATCGCCTTCGCCGCGCCGCGCTACATCGCCGAGTCCGAGCGCCACCCGGGCCGCTTCGACCTGCCCGGCGCGCTCACCTCGACGCTCGGCCTGGTCGGCCTGGTCTACGGCTTCATCCGCGCCGCGTCGGACGGCTGGAAGGACGGGCTGACGCTCGGCTCCTTCGCCGCCGGTGTGATCCTGCTGGTCGCGTTCGTGATCATCGAGCGCCGGACCGCGCAGCCGATCACCCCGCTGAGGCTGTTCGCCGACCGGAACCGCACCGGCGGCCTGGTGATGATGCTCTGCGTGGCCGCCGCCATGTTCGGAATCTTCTTCTACATCACCCTCTTCGTGCAGGGCCCGCTGGACTACAGCCCGCTCAAGGCCGGCTTCGCGTTCATGCCGATCAGCGCGTCCATCATCGTGGCCGCCCAGATCGCCTCCAGCCTGCAGGTCAAGTACGGCCCGAAGCCGTTCATGGCGGGTGGCGCGCTGCTGGTCGCCGTCGGGCTCTCCTGGCTGACCTTCATGAACGCGGACAGCGGCTACGTGGACGGGATCCTCGGCCCGACGGTGGTCTTCGGCTTCGGCATGGGCCTGATCTTCGTCCCGGTGATGCTGCTCTCCGTCGCGGGCGTCTCCGGCCAGGAGACCGGCGCCGCCTCCGGCCTGCTGAACTCCATGCAGCAGATCGGCGGTTCGCTCGGCCTGTCGATCCTGACCACGGTGTTCGCGCACTACGCGACCAGCGAGGCCAAGGCGCAGGTGCCCGGCTTCATGGCCACCGCCACGCCGGAGCAGAAGGCCTGGCTGATGGAGAAGCAGGAGTTCCCCAAGGGCACTGCCGCGGCCAACGAGGTGCTCGCACAGGGCATCTCGCACGGCTTCATTGCGGGCGCCGCGCTGGCGGGCCTCGCCTTCGTGGTCGCCGTCGTCGTCATCAAGGCCAAGGCCGCCGACCTGCCGTCGGACACCGCCGGCGTCGCAATGCACTGACCTCACGATGAACTGACGTCACGACGCACCGACGTCACGACGCACCGACCGCGTCGCGACGCACCGACCGCGTCGCGACGCACCGACCGCGTCGCGACGCACCGACCGCGTCGCGACACGCACCGACCGCGTCACGACGCACCGACCGGCCGCCCTCCCGGGGGGAGGCGGACCGGACGGGCAGGGGCCGGCCGGGAGCAGCACGCTCCCGGCCGGCCCTCGCCGTCCCCCGCCCAGCACCGATCCCCCCGTACCGATCCCCGCCCCCGCACCGATCCCCGGCCGGGCTCAGCCGCCGAAGGTGCGGCCTGGGCGCAGCCCGACCCGGTCACAGGCGCTCTTCCCGTCCGAGAGGCGGTCGGCCGCCGGGCGATCGGCGAGGATGTCCCGGGCCCGTGCCCCGGCCAGGCTGGTGGCGTACCAGGGGGTCGGACCGTCCTGCGCCAGGTCGGCGGCGACGACGTTCAGCGCGCAGGTCCGGTAGTCGCCCGGCAGCCGGTCCAGGGCCGGGACGGCGTCCGGTGAGAGGCCGCGGACATTGCGCAGGTCGATCTGCCCGGTCCGCTCGAAGCGGGCCACGTTGTGCTCCGCGACCAGGGCGTCCGGCCCGATCAGCCCGTACCCGGCGGCGGCCAGCGCCGCGCTGAGCACCACCGCGCGGGGCAGCCAGCCGGCCGACGGGGTCAGGCCCGCCGCGACCAGCAGCAGGAAGACCACCCCCAGCCACAGTTCGACCGCCAGCACCCAGAGCCGAAGCGTGGTCAGCCCGGAGGCGTCCACGTAGAACCGCATCCGGCCGAGCGCCGAAGCCACCACGACCAGGGTGAGCAGGCAGAGCGCGACGAGCAGCAACCGCGCCAGCCGGCGGTCGGTCCCGGTCCCGCGCGGCGCCCAGCGCTTGGCGACCGCGACCACCACCAGGGCCAGCACGGTGACCACGAGCAGCTGCCAGAAGCCCTGCCGGGCGTACTCGGAGCGGCTCATCCCGGTGCGCTCCAGCACCGACTCGCCGCCGCCGAGCACCACCACACCCTGCACCACCGCGAAGGCGCCGAACATCAGGTTCAGCGCGACCAGCGGCAGCGCCCACTCCGTCCGGCCCCTGGCCCGGCCCGGCCGGACCCGCGTGCGGTCCCAGCGGCGCGGGCCGGCCGCGATGTGGGCGAAGCCCAGCGCGGTCGCCAGACCGAGCACGAACAGGGCCACCCGAGCGGGGAGCCGGCCGAAGTCCAGGCTGGGCACCAGGCTTCCGAGGACGTCGGCCATGGCGGCGTCGGCACTGGCGAACAGGGCGCCGAAGACGGCAAGCAGCACGGCCGCCACCACGACCCCCTTGAGCACCGGCACCACCCGGGCGCGGCTGTTCCCGCCGCGGGCCCGCAGGCTCGCCCGCGCCCACACCAGGGCCGGCACGAGCTGCCAGAGCACGCCCGGCAGCGCGAGCAGGACACCGCTCCAGCGCCGCCCGCCGTGCAGCGCGAGCGAGGCCAGGCCGAGCGCCAGGACGGTGCTCAGCAGCACCGGCCGGCCGGCCTCGTACAGCGCCGGGACGGCGAGCAGGGCGAGTGCCATCGCGCTCCACACGACCGTCCAGACGCGCAGCCGGCGGCCGGCCGCGCGGGCGGCGATCCCAGCACCGGCGGCGGTGAACGCCGCGCAGAGCAGCAGGTTGACGCCGAGTCCGTCGATCAGGAGCCAGGAGGTGAGCAGGCCGGCCAGCACCGCCGCCAGCACCGTCCGGCCGGCGGCCGGGGCCTTCTTGTCCGGGTCGCTGGGCCGCAGCCAGGCGAACGGCTGCGGCGCGGGCGTACCGGGCACCCGGTACGGTCCGGCGGCGGGACCGGGGCCGTGACCGGGACCGTGGCCGTAGCCGGGCCCGTGGCCGGCACCGGGGCCGTAGCCGGAGGCGGGCCCGCGACCCGGCGCGGCCCCGGACGCGGCCCCGGGCACAGAACCGGCCCCGGCGCCGCCGCCGGGCGACACTCCGTCCGCGGCGGGCGTGCTGAATCCGGACATGGCTTCCCCCTCAATGGTCGGGTGGGCGTGCGGAAGCCACTCTCCGGGCGGTCCGCCGACGAGCACGCGGAACCACACCGGTGAAGGCACCGGGCGCCACGGCCGATGCCGACTGTAGACCATTCTGAACAGGTTCAAAAACGCCGGACCCGGCTCCGTCACACCCCTGTGACAGAACCGGGTCCGATGTCCCGACGCACTCCTGAGCAACGATCAGAGCCCAATCAGAGTCCGATCGGAGCCCGGCGGCGCCGGCCGATCGGCGCCGCCGCGCGCTCAGTACGTCCCGAACAGCGAGTACTGGAACGAGTCCCTCACCGAGGGCCCGAAATCCGCCGGCCACGTCCCGAACGGCACCACCGTGTTGCTGTACGCGCCCTGCCCGGCGGCACCCGTCGAGTAGTTCATGTTGTTGACCGTCGAGCTCGCCCCGTTGCTGTTGTAGACGAACCAGTACGAGGTGCGGGCGCTCAGCGTGAGGTCCACCGGCAGCGAGTTCCACGCGTTGGCCGTCAGCGTGCCGGTCCCCGTACTGGCGACCAGCGTTCCGGGCGAACCGCCCTCGTCGGTGTAGACGGCCAGCTGGTACCGGTTGTCGGGCGCCGCGCTGACCGGACCGACGTGCACGCTCAGCGAGGTGAGCGCCACCGGGTCGGCGCCGGTGGTCACCCGGCTGCCGTTCAGGTGGTTGGAGTCGGTGTCGTCGATCAGCGAGCCCACCGCCGCGTTCCCGATCGTGCGCGGCTCCGCTCCCCCGGTGGTGAACGAGACCGCGTACGGACCCGCCAGCGCGTTCCCGGCGAGGTCCCGCACGCCCTGGACGGTCGCGGTGTACCCGGTGGTCAGCGCCAGCGGGGCGCCCGGGGTGAACACCACGCTCGCCGTCGACGCGTCGTAGCCCACCGTCCCCGCGACGGCCGCGCCGCCCGCGGCGGGCCGCAGGGTGACGGACCCGCCGGTCACGCTCGCCGGGTCCAGCGGCTCCCCGAAGGAGAACCGCACCGCCGCGCCCGGCGCCACCCCGCTCGCCCCGGCGGCCGGGGTGGTGCCGAGCACAGTCGGCGCGGTGTCGTCGTGGCCGTAGTCGGCCGTGTACGAGCCCGCCGCGCCGTCGAAGAACGCGTACGCCACACCCTTGACCGTCTCGACCCGGTACTGCACCTGGCGGCCCCCGGAGGTGATGCCGGTGAGCGTGCCGGCGGCCGCGTTGAACGGCAGCATGGCGCGCAGCCCGGTGGCCCCGCCGGTGATGTCGAAGGTCAGCGAGCCCCCGCCCGGGGCACTCGGGTGCCAGGCCAGCCTGCCGAACGCCGAACCGTTGCGCCCGTCCAGCCAGGTGAGCATCTGCCGGCCGGACACCACCGGCACGCCCCGCGCCCTGGCCGCCGCGACGACCGCGTCCGAGGCGGCGGAGGCGGCGAAGTCGGTGTGGATGTTGGCGGTCAGCGCCGCGTAGTAGCCCTGGGCGCCGTACGCCGCGTCGAGCAGCGTGGTGACGGTGCCCGGGTACGACTGGCCGGACTCGTCGGTGAGCTGGGTGGTGGCCTGGTACTCGTCGATCACGCTGCCGTCGGTGTCGGCGAAGCGCATGATCTGGGCGGTGCCGTTGAAGTAGCCGGGCCGGTCCTGGGTGAAGCTCGACGGGTAGAAGTAGTAGTCGGTGTCCAGCCGGATGCCGTTGGCCAGCTTGGTCTTCGCCTGGGTGGCCCAGTCGTCCCACTCCACGCAGTGCGTGCGGCTGCTCGACGGGTTCGGCAGGTTGGGGTACTTGGCCCGCCAGGCGGCCAACTGGTCGCGGTAGTAGCCCTGCAGGACCGCGGTGCCGCCCCAGGGGCGGCAGTTGGTGGTGACGTGCACGCCGACCTCGAAGCCCTGGTCGCTGTACGCCTTGGCCTGGGCCGGGGTGAGCGGGTCGTCCGTGTAGATGTACGAGGAGCCGCGCACGCACTCCCAGTTGGCGACCGAGCAGCCGGGCGGGCTCTGTGCGAGGTAGCCGTCCCAGCGGCCGGCCGTGCCGCCGACGCCGTGGTCGTCGCCGGTCATCACCACGACGGCCTTGACGTCGCGCGGGAAGTACCAGAACCGGGGCAGCGGCTTGTCGCCGGAGGCCAGTTGGGTGAGCAGGTTGGCGAGCAGCCGCTGCTGCTCGTCGGCGATCGGGATCAGCGCCTTGTCCAGGTCGTTCCAGTCCGGCTGCCCGCCGGTGCCGAAGAACATCTCGCTGGCCTCGTAGCCGTCGACGCCGTCGCGCTGCTGACCGGCCCAGGCGGGGTTGCCCTGACGGGTCTGCACCACCGACTTGGCCAGGTCGTAGCTGAACGCGGCGGCCCGGCCGCTGCCGGCCGCGCGCAGGGTGACCGCCGGGTTGGCGGTCGCGGTCGCCGCGTCGCTGTACAGGGTGGCGACGGCGGTGGCACCGTTCAGCGCGTAGAGGTCGGCGGCTCCGTGGTAGCCCATGGTGTCGCCGGTGATCCCGGCGCCGGGCGCGGCCGCGGTGTTCACCTTCAGGTAGGCATCGGCGCGGGTGCCGGACACCGGGGTGAGGCCGAACAGCGACGCGAGCTGCTTGTCCGGGCGCATCGCCACCAGCTGTCCGCCGGCGTTGGTCCAGGTGCTGAACAGGTTCGCCTGGGCTGCGGTGAGCGGCGTCTCGCCGAGCAGCACCACGTCGGCGGAGGCCAGTACGGCGCTGGTGACGGCGGAGACGTCCACCTGGCGGTAGGCGTTCAGGCCCTCCGCCTTGAGGATCTCCGCCAGGTAGCGGGTGTACGGGTTGGCCTGGCTGGTGACCAGCAGGATCGGGCCCTCCGCGCCCGGCCCGACGCCCGGGGCCGGATCGGACGGGGCCACCTCGGCGGTGGTGTACGTGGCGTGGATCGAGAAGCTGGTGGCGATCGTGGTGACCGGGCCCGCGGTGGTCGGCCAGCTGCCGAACGGCTGGCCGGCGTTGCCGTAGGCGCTGGTGCCGCCCGGGGTGTAGCGCAGGTTGTTGACGGTGGGGCCGGAGCCGTTGGTGTTGTAGGCCAGCCAGTAGGGGGTGTTGGCGACCAGGGTGGCCGTCACCGGGACGCTGTTCCAGCCCGGCCCGGTGAGGGTCGCGGTGTCGCTGCTCGCCAGCAGGGCCCCCGGACTGCCGCCGTCGTCCTGGTAGATCGCCGTCTGGAACCGGTCGTTGGGTGCGGCGTCCACGCTGTCCACGTACACCGAGATGCTGCTGACCGTGCCACCGGACGAACCGGTCACGTAGCGCGAGGCGTTGAGGTAGTGGGAGTCGGCGGTGTCGGTGCGGACGCCGGCCTCGGTGGGGCCCAGCGTCGCCGTGGCGGCCGCCGCCGGGGGCGCGCCCGGTCCGGTGGCCAGCGCCGCGGCGGTGGCGAGCGCCGCGAGCAGGCCCACCGCCCGCCGCCGCCACGATCCGCCCCTGCCTCTGTCGCCACCTCTGCCCGCGCCGCCCGTACCCGCTCGTGCGCGCATGCCGGTACCCGCGTCCGCCATGACCGCCCCCCTGTTTCATCTCGGCCAACTCCCCCTAACGGTGTACCGGTTGCCCGTCGGCCGTGTCCACAAAATCACCACATTCGCCATCGGACGGCGTGAACCCCGACGTCCTCCCCGGGCAACGCCCCACCGGCCCCGGGAAAAGCCCCACCGGCCCCGGGGCGGAGCCGGGGTCACCCCTTGACCGACCCGGCCAGCAGCCCGCGCACGAAGTAGCGCTGGAGCGCGAAGAACACCCCCAGCGGGATCACGATCGACAGGAACGCCCCCGCCGTGAGCAGTTCCCACCGCCCGCCGAAGGAGCCGGACAGCTGCGCCAGTCGGACCGTCATCGGCGCCACCTCCGGTGTGCCGCCGGCGAAGGTGAGCGCCACCAGCAGGTCGTTCCAGACCCAGAGGAACTGGAAGATCGCGAACGAGGCCAGCGCGGGGGTGCAGAGCGGCAGCACGATCGAGCGGAAGATCTTCATGTGCGAGGCGCCGTCCACCACCGCCGCCTCCATCAGGTCGCGCGGCAGCTGGGCGATGAAGTTGTGCAGCAGGAAGATCGCCAGCGGCAGCGCGAACATGGTGTGCGCCAGCCAGACCGGCGCGTAGGTGCCCTTGAGGTCCAGCGCCGGCAGCAGCGTCAGCGAGCCCAGGTGCGCCCCGCCCGAGAACAGCTGGAGCAGCGGGATCAGCGCCATCTGCAGCGGCACCACCTGGAGCGCGAAGATCACGAAGAACAGCGTGTCGCTGCCCCGGAACCGCACCCAGGCCAGCGCGTACGCGGCCATCGCCGCCAGCACCAGCGGGAACAGCGTGGCCGGCACGCTGATCGCCAGCGAGTTCACCAGGAAGGGCATCAGCCCCGTGGAGACGCCGGAGCCGCCCTCGAACAGCACGGTGTGGTAGTTGTCCAGGCCGAGGTCCGGGTGGAGCAGGGCGTTCCACCAGCCGTCGGCGGTGACGTCCTGTTTGGGACGCAGCGAGGTGACCAGCAGCCCGAGCGTGGGAACGGTCCACAGCACCGTCACCACGATCACGAAGACCGAGCCGAGTGGGGAGGAGAAGGCCTTTCGGACGGCGTTGCCGTCGCGCCGTACGCTCATCGGACCGCACGCTCCTTGCGCAGCTGGAGGATGTTGTAGGCCACCAGTGGCAGCACCGCGAGGAAGAGGAGCACCGCCAGGGCGCTGCCCCGCCCGGTGTTGAACTGGACGAAGGACTGCGAGTACATCTCGTTGGCCAGCACCTGGGTGCCGAAGTTGCCGCCGGTCATGGTGCGGACGATGTCGAAGGCCTTCAGCGTGGTGATCATCACCGTGGTCAGCACCACCACCACGGTGGTGCGGATCATCGGCACGGTGACGTACCAGAACAGCCGCACGCCCCGGGCGCCGTCCAGCCGGGCCGCCTCGGTGACCTCGTCCGGGATCGCCTTGATCGCCGCCGAGAGCACGACCATCGCGAAGCCGGTCTGCACCCACACCATGACGGCCATCAGCAGGAAGGTGTTGAGCGGCTGGGAGAGCAGCCAGTTCGGCGGATCGTCCCAGCCGAGCGTGATCGCCACCTGGCTGAGCAGGCCGATCTGCCGCTGCGAGGGGTCGCGCGACTCGTAGACGAACTTGAAGATGATCGAGGCGCCGACCAGCGAGATCGCCATCGGCATGAAGAGCAGCGACTTGTAGACGGCCTGACCGCGCATCCGGTCCACCAGCAGGGCCAGGACGAGGCCGAGACCGGTGGCCGCCAGCGGGGCGATCACCAGCCACAGCAGGGTGTTGACCAGGACGTCGCGCACCGAGTCGTTGGTCAGCGCCCAGCGGAAGTTCTCGCCGCCGACGAACCGGCTGCTGTCGTCGCTGTGGAAGCTCAGGTAGACCGTGCGGACCAGCGGCGCGACCAGGCCGACCAGCAGCAGCACCACGGCCGGGCCGAGCAGGACCAGGACGGCCAGTGGGCGGGCGAGCCGGCCGGAGGCGCGCCCGGCGACCAGGAAGACCAGCAACAGGATGCCGAGGAAGCCGGCGATCGCTCCGAAGCCGTTGCCGAACTTGACCATCGCGTCGCCCCAGGCGCCGGCGGAGAGGGACATGGCGGGACGTCCTTTCCCAACGGAGGGCGGAACGGGGAACCGGGAGGAACGGAAGGTGAGAAGACCCGGGGCCGCGCACGCCGGGGACAGCGGGCGGCGGCAGGGCCGGGCGCGCGGGCAGGGCCGGGGCGCGGAGAAGGGCGGGAGCACGGGGAGGGGGGAGCACGGGGAGGGGTGGGCGGTGCGGGTGGGTGGCCCCGCACCGCCCTTCGGCAGGTGGTCCTGCGCCGCGCCGCTACTGCGGCCAGGCGGCGTCGATGTCCGCGGCGGTCTTCTGGATCGACTGCCCCTCGGCGAACCAGGCGGTGAGCGACTTCCACTCCTGCCCGGCGCCGACCGCGGCCGGCATCAGGTCCGAGCCGTCGAACCGGAAGGTCGCCGCCGGGTCGGTGAGGGCGTCGGCGGAGATCCGGTCGATCGGATCGGTGTACAGGCTCTTGTCCACGCCCTGGTTGGCCGAAACCCAGCCGGTCGCGGTCCGCACCCGGCTGCTCGCCCACTCGCTGCTGGACAGGTAGTTCTGCACCGCCTGCACCTCGGGCCGGTTCGCGAACGCGGTGAGGAACTCGCCGCCGCCCTCGACCGGGTTGGCCACCGACGGGCTCACCGCCGGCAGCGGGAAGGCGAAGATGTCGCCGTCCGGGCCGATCCTGGTCTCCTTGGGCCACTGCGCCTTGTAGAAGGAGGCCTGCTGGAGCATGAAGCACTTGCCGGTGAGGATCGGCGCGCCCGCGTCCTGGAAGGTCGTGGTGGCGATCGACTTCACATCGCCGTAGCCGCCGTTGACCCAGGCCGGGTTCTGCATCCAGTCGGCGACCGTCTTCATCGCCGCGGCGATCTTCGGGTCGGAGAACCTCACCTGGTGGTTCACCCACTGGTCGTACACCTCACCGCCGTACGAGCCGAGGACCACCTCCTCCAGCCAGTCGGTGGCCGGCCAGCCGGTGGCCGTGCCGGAGGCGATGCCGCCGCACCACGGCTTGCCGCCGCCCGCCTTGGCGATCGTGTCGCTGAGCGCCATCAGGTCGGCCCAGGTCTTCGGCGGGGTGTAGCCGGCCTGCTTGAACGCCTTGGGCGAGTACCAGACCAGGGACTTCATGTTGGCGCTCATCGGCGCGGCGTAGAAGGTGCCGTTGACCGAGCCGTAGGCCTTCCAGACCGGGCTCCACTTCCCCTGGTTGGCCACGGTCTGCTCCGGCGGCTTGACCACCTTGCCGCTCTTGACCATCTGCGCCAGCAGGCCGGGCTGCGGGATGATCGCGAAGTCCGGGGCGTTGCCGCCGCTCACCCTCACCGGCAGCTGGGACTCGAAGTCGTTGCTGCCCTCGTAACTGATCTTGATGCCGGTGCACCTCGCGAAGTCCGCCCAGGACTTCTCCAGGTTGTCCGACTCGGGGCTGAGGATCGAGGCGAAGACCGTCACCGTCTTGCCCGAGTGCCCGGCGTACGGCTGGTAGGCGGCGCAGTCGGCGGAGAGGGTCCGGCCGTCGCCCGACCCTCCCGAACTTCCGGAGCTGTCCGAGCTGTTGGAACAGGCCGCGGTCAGCGCGGCGGCGGCCAGCAGGGCCACCGCCGCGAGCGGGCGGCGCGGGCGGCGCCGGTGCCTACGGTCGGCGGGCGGCAGGGCGGTCGTGGACGGCACGGTCGGGGTGGGAGTCAACGCGGTCCTCCTCGCCAGGGCGTGAACGCTCGGCTGTACGACGGAACGACATTGCGCTGTACAGGAGTTGGACGTTCGGCATGGACGCGGCGGCCGGCCGATCTGAAGACGTTAACGCAGCCGCCACGCGCCGCCAAGGTCCGGGAACGTCCTTCGTTCCCGGGGGTCCCGGTTGTGACCGGCCCTGTCCGGAGGAACGCCGGCCCCGCCCGGAGGAACGGCGCGGGGCCGCGCGGGGCCGCGCGGGGCCGCGCGGGACCGGGCGGGACCGGGCGGGGCCGCGCGTCAACAACCGGAGCCGGAGAGAAGAAACGAATCTTCTTCAGAACAGGCGGACCGGAAGCTCCTTCAGCGCGTTCACCACCAGCGAGCCGCTCGGCCGCAGCTCCTCGTCCGGCACCGCGAGCGACAGCCCGGGGAACCGCTCGAACAGCGCCGGCAGCGCGATCCCCGCCTCCAGCCGGGCCAGCGGCGACCCCGGGCAGACGTGCGGCCCGTGCCCGAAGGACAGGTGCCGGATCGGGTCCCGGGTCAGGTCGAACACCTCGGCGGTCGCACCGTGCTGCGCCGGGTCCCGGCCGATCGCGTTGTACGAGATCAGCACCGGCTCGCCCGCCGGAATCACCGTGTCGCCCACCGGCACGTCCTCGGCGGCGAACCGGAACAGGAAGTTGCTGGTCGGCGGCGTCCAGCGGAGCGACTCCTCCACCACCGCGTCCCAGCCGACCTTCCCCTCCCGCACCAGCGCGAGCTGGTCCGGGAGGGAGAGCAGCGCCCGCACCGCGTTGCCGATCAGGTTCACCGTGGTCTCGTGGCCCGCCGCGATGATCACCCGCAGGGTGGCCGCCGCCTCCGCGTCGGTCAGCGCCCCGCCCTCCGCGTCGGCCAGCAGCAGCACGCTCGCCAGGTCCTCGCCCGGGACCGCCCGGCGCTGCGCCACCAGCCCGTTGACGAAGGCGTTCAGCCCGGCGATGGTCGCCTGGATGCCCTCGGGGTTCGGCCGGGCGCCGAAGAACCGCTCGTAGAGGTCCCGCAGACGGCCGTGCTCCGACTCCGGCACGCCCAGCAGCGAGCAGATCACCGTCATCGGCAGCGGGAAGGCGAAGGCGGACTTCAGGTCCACCACCGGCTCCCCCGCCGCCAGGGTGTCCAGCAGCTCACCGGTGATCACCTCCACCCGCGGGCGCATCAGCTCCACCTGACGCGGGGTGAACGCGTGCGCCACCAGGGCGCGCAGCCGGCGGTGCTCGGCGCCGTCGGTGGTCACCATGCTCGGGCCCGGCACCGCGAGGCCGATCAGCGGCCAGGTCCTCGGCACCTCGCCGCGCCGGTAGGCCGCCCAGTGCCGGGCGTCCTTCACCAGCCGGGCGTCGGTCAGCAGCTCACGGGCGGCCGCGTGCCGCGTCACCGCCCAGGCGGCGACTCCGCCGGGCAGTTCCACCGGCACCACCGGACCGGCGGCGCGCAGCAACGCGCCCTCGGCGGCGTTGTCGCGCGCCAGCGGATCGAGGGCGATCGGGGCGGGGGCGGTCATCGGCTACGACTCTCCTTCGGTTCGGGTCCAGCGGTCGCGGGGTCCAGCGGCCCCTGGGGCCCTGGGCCCGGCGGCCGCGCGTCAGCCCGCGTACTCCGGGGTGAACGACACCGGCAACGCCACCAGCCCGCGTACCCAGGCGGACGGCCGCCACACCAGCGCGTGCTCGGCCACCGCCAGGCGCAGGTCCGGCAGCCGGTCCAGCAGCACCTCGACCGCCGTCGTCGCGATCACCTCGGCCGCCTCCTGCGCCGGGAACGGGCAGCCGTGCTCGCCGTACGAGTAGCTCAGGTACGCCCGGTTCCCCTCGGCCGGCCGCCCGTCCGGCCGACGCACCGAGGGGTCCGCGTTGGCACCCGCGAAGCCCAGCAGCACCATGTCCCCGGCGGCGATCCGCTGCCCGCCGAGCCGGGTGTCCCGCACGGCCCAGCGGCCGGCGAAGATCTGCGTCGGGGTGTCCTCCCAGAGCGCCTCGTTCAGCGCCTGGCCGATGCTGCGCCGGCCGCCGGACAGCGAGGCGGCGAACCGCTCGTCGGTGAGCATCAGCCGCAGCGCGTTGGAGACCCAGTACGAGCAGGGCTGGTGACCGGCGATCAGCAGCACCCGCAGGTCCCGCATGACCTCCTCGTGAGTCAGGCCCGCCGGGTGCGCCAGCATCCGCGAGGCGATGTCCTCGCCCGGGTGCGCGGCCTTCTCCTCGACCAGCCTCAGCATCACCGCGAGCAGCCGCTGCGCACCGGCGGGCGCGTCCGCACCCCCGTCCAGCATGGTCAGCAGGCCCTCGATGAGCACCGGCGCCTGCTCCTCGCTCAGCCCGAGCACCCGGCAGAGCACCAGCAGCGGCAGCCGGTGCGCGTACTCGGCCACCAGGTCCGCCTCGCCGCGCCCGGCGAACTCGTCGATCAGCCGGTCGGCCAGCTCCTCGCACTGCCTGCGCAGCTCGTACGGGTCGACGGCGGCCAGCGCGTCGGTGACCGCCCGCGAGCGCCGGACGTGCTCCTCGCCCTCGGCGTAGAGGATCGACGGCACCGGGGCCATCATCGGCTTGAGCGGCCAGTCGCCGGGGATCTCCGACCAGCCAGTCCAGCGGGTGGAGTCCCGGCCGAACAGCTGCGGCTGACCGGTCACCAACTGGAGCTCTCGGTAGCCGATCACCAGCCAGGCCGGCACCCCGCCGGCCAGCTCGACCGGTGCGACCGGGCCGTGCGCGGCCCGCATCTCCCGGTAGACCTGGGACGGGTCGGTCTGGAAGCGCGGCCCGTACAGCGGGACGGCACCGGCGTGCGCCGGGCAGCCCGGCGGCGGGGTGGCGGCGGGCTCGGTCACGGGGTGCTCTCCTCAAGGACGTCAAGGACGGGGGCGGCGCCGACGGGGACAGCGGGGAGGGCGGGGACTGCGGCGGGGGAACCCGCCCGCTCGGCCTCGACCCGGGCGGTCAGATGACGGACCAGCTCGATCAGCACCTGCTTGCCGGACGCCCGGTCCCGGGCGTCGCAGTCCACCAGCGGCACCTCGGGCGGCAGGTCGAGCGCCGCGCGGACCTGCTCCAGGGTGTGGGTGGGCTCGCCGAAGTTGTTGCGGGCGACGATGAACGGGGTGCCGTGGTGCTCCAGCCGGTCGATGGCGTACCAGGAGTCCTCCAGCCGCCGGGTGTCCACCAGCACCACCGCGCCCAGGGCGCCGTTGAACAGCCGGTCCCAGAGGAACCAGAACCGTGCCTGCCCCGGCGCGCCGAACAGGTACAGCACCTGGCTGGCGGAGAGGGTGATCCGGCCGAAGTCGAAGGCGACCGTGGTCGACCGCTTGCCCCAGGCGCCGGTGGGGTCGTCGATCCCCTCACCGGCCTTGGTCATGATCTCCTCGGTGTTCAGCGGACGGATCTCGCTGACCGCGCCGACCAGGGTGGTCTTGCCCACGCCGAAGCCGCCGACCACGACGATCTTCAGCGCGTTGTCGGCGGTGCGGCGCAGCGGCGTCCGCCCGGTCGGCCGCTCGTCCCGGTCCTCAGAGCTGTTGGAGTCCATGCAGTACCTGCTTCAGCGTGTCGAGATCGGGCAGCCGGGCCCTGGTCGGTGCGAACCGGGGGTGGCGGGCGGTGATCGACCCGGCCTCCAGCAGATCACCGAGGAGGATCTTCACCACCGACACCGGCAGCGCCAGCTCCGCGGCGAGCTCCACGACGGCGGTCGGCGCCTCGCACATCCGCAGGATGCGCGCGTGCTCCGACTGCATGCCCGGTTCCGGCTCCCGCTCGGCGACGATCAGCGTGACCAGGTCGAACGCGTTCTCCGGGGGCCGGCTGCGACCCCTGGTGATGGTGTACAGGCGGTCCGGTTCGTCGTCCCGGCCCGGCACGACCGGCCGTCCGTCGGTGTTCCCCCGGCCCGCGCTCATGCCCGGGCGCTCCCGTCGGCGGCCCGCGCGGCCGCGGCGTCCTCCCGGGCCGGGGCGCTGAGGTGGACGCCGATCTGCTCGATCAGCCCGTGCATGTTGTGGCCGACCACGCCCACGTCGGCGTCCTCGTGGGTGACCACGGCGAGGTGGGCGCCCTCACCGGCCGCCACGATGCACAGCACGCCGCCGTGGAACTCGGTCATCGACTGCCGCACCCCGCCGGTGCCGTCGCCGAACTCGACGGACGCGCCGTGCGCCAGGCTCTGCAGGCCGGAGGCGATGGCGGCGAGCTGGTCGGCCCGGTCGTTGTCGAGGCCGGAGGTGTGGCAGAGCTTGAGGCCGTCGGCGGAGAGCACCAGGGCGTGCCGGGTGCCGGGGGTGCTGGTCAGCAGGTTTTCCAACAGCCAGTCGAGGTCGCGGTCGGTGACACTGCTCATCAGGAGTCCTTCTCGGTGACGGGGGAGACGTCGGAGGCGGGGTCGGTGGCGGACCGGGCGCCCGGAGTGCCGGTGGCCGGTGCGGCTGCCCCGGCCGACGCGCCGTCCGCGGCCGGTGCACGGTCCGTGGCCGGCAGGGCGGCCCGGCGGAAGGCGCCGAACCGGGCGGCGGCGCCCGCCGCGTCGGGTCGGGCGGCCCGCTCGGCCGGGGCGGCCGCGGGGGTGGCCGAGCCGAGCGTCTGGCCGCGGCGGCGCTGCGGCAGCCCGCTGTCCGTCACCGCGGGGGGCTGGACGGAGGTGGCGGGCGCCGGGCGGGCGGGGGTGAGCGCGGGGCGCGCGGCCCGTTCGGCGGGTACCGACGCGGGCGCGGGTGCGGGCGCGGCGGCCGGGACGGGCGCCGGTGCGGGGTGCGTGACCAGCTGCTGCGGGATCAGCATCACCACGCCGGTGCCGCCGCGCGCGGAGGGCCGGAAGGAGATCTGCAGCCCGTGCTTGCGGGCCAGCACCCCGACCACCGCAAGGCCGATCCGGGTGCCCGCCGACAGCGTGGTGAGGTCCAGCGCCTCCGCCGAGACGGCCTGCTCGGCGCGGCGCAGCCAACTTTCGCTCAGGCCCAGGCCGCTGTCCTCGACGGTGATCGCCAGACCGGCCGGCACCTCCTCGACGTAGACGTGCACCTCGGCCGGCGGGGCGGAGAAGTTGGTCGCGTTGTCCAGCAGTTCGGCCAGCGCGTGCATCACGCCCTCGGCGGCGAACCCGGCCACCGCGGCCGTGCTGGCATTGTGCAGCCGCACCCGCTGGTAGGCCCCGATCCGGCCGAGCGCACCGCGCAGCACCGACTCCACCGGGATCGGCTTGCCCCAGCGCCGGCCGGAGCGGGCGCCGGTGAGCACCGCGATGCTGTCGGCCATCCGGCCCGCCTGGGCGGTGGAGTGGTCCAGGCTCAGCAGGTCGCCGAGGACGTCCTCGTCGTGCCGGTGCTGCATCTCGCGCAGTTCGGCGTGCATGCTCGTGGCGAGTGCCTGGACCCGGCCCGCGGCGGTCGCGCAGACGGCCAGCGCGGCGGCCCGCAGCCGCTCGCCGCGGCCGATCTCCTCGGCGACGGCGCGCAGCAGCGCGCGCTGGGGGTGGTCCCGGTGGGCGGCCAGCGCGGTGTCCACGGTCGCGCCGGTGCGCAGCCGCTTCACCACCTCGGGCAGCACCTCGTCGGCCAGCCGGTCCACGACGGCCCGCTCGGCGCGCTCCGCCTCGGCCTGTGCCCGGGCCCGGGCGGCGTCCGCGCAAGCGGCCGTGACCTCCTCCTCGGCCCGCCCGAGCGCGGCCCGTGCCTCGTCCCGCTCGGCCTCCGCGGCGGCGGCCCGCGCCTTGGCGGCCGTCTCGGCCTGCTTGGCCGCACCGGCGACGACCAGCGCCGTCATGGCCTCGTCGTCCTGTCCGGCCAGCTCGGCCTCCAGCCGCCGGGCCCGCTCGGTGGCGCTCCCGGCCTGCCAGACGGCGATCAGCCAGAGCGCGGTGACGGCCACCACCGCGGCCGCGGTCACCGGCTGCCCGGCGTCGACCGCCCGCATCACCCCGACCGGCCCGACCACCGCCGCCAGCAGGGCGGCCGCCGCCGTCAGGGCCCTGGTGCGGACGTCGGGTCGACGGAGCGGCCCGCCGTCGGGGCTGGTGGGTCCTGTCATCGGTGCGGTGTCCTCGGCAGAAGTCGGGCGAATGCGCGACCGCCCGGCCGACGTAGTGAAACGTCTCCGGGCGGCGATTCGGTTCACGCAGTCGGCCGATCATATCCATTCAGACGTTCCGCTCAACCGACAAGTTGACGGTCAGTCCCGTCTCGCTACGCTCCGTAGAGCGCTCCGGCCCCGCGCGGTGAACGGAGAGCGCCCGGTCCGCGCCTGGGGACGGAACGCGAAAAACCGGAAGGCGGGGCGAGGACGTCATGTCCTCGCCCCGCCTTCAGCGGTGGCTCACCTCATGCGCGAGGTGCGGGCCGGGGTCAGCTGCAGCCGCTGGTGGAGCCGCAGCCCTCGCAGAGGTAGCAGCTGCCGGCGCGGCGCATCTTGGTGCCGCAGGAGAAGCAGAGCGGCGCGTCGGCGTTCAGGCCCAGCTGGATCTCGATCAGCTCGGTCGAGTTGTGGGCCTGGGCCGGGGTGGCCTTCGCGGCCGGGGCCGCGGCGGCGGCCGGCCGGGCGGCGGGGGCCACCGGGGCGGACTGGGCGAGCGTCTCGGTGTCCAGCTCCTCCTCGGCCTCCAGCGGCTCGTAGGACCCGGTCTCCAGGTGGCGCTGGCGCTCCTCGACGGAGTGGATGCCGAGCGCCGAGCGGGTCTCGAACGGCAGGAAGTCCAGCGCCAGGCGGCGGAAGATGTAGTCGACGATCGACTGCGCCATCCGCACGTCCGGGTCGTCGGTCAGACCGGCCGGCTCGAAGCGCATGTTGGTGAACTTCGAGACGTAGGTCTCCAGCGGCACGCCGTACTGGAGGCCGACCGAGACGGCGATGGAGAAGGCGTCCATCATGCCCGCGAGGGTCGAGCCCTGCTTGGACATCTTCAGGAAGACCTCGCCGAGGCCGTCGTCCGGGTAGGAGTTGGCGGTCATGTAGCCCTCGGCGCCACCGACCGTGAAGGAGGTGGTGATGCCCGGGCGGCCCTTGGGCAGGCGCTTGCGGACCGGGCGGTACTCGACGACCTTCTCGACCGCGGCGGCCGGGGCCTCCTCGGCCTTCTCGTCCTTCTTCTTGGCCGAGAGCGGCTGGCCGACCTTCGAGTTCTCGCGGTAGATGGCGAGCGCCTTGACGCCCAGCTTCCACGCCTCGAAGTAGATCTCCTCGACGTCCTCGACGGTCGCCGAGGCCGGCATGTTCACGGTCTTGGAGATGGCGCCGGAGATCCACGGCTGGATCGCGGCCATCATCCGGACGTGGCCCATCGGGGAGATGGAGCGCTCACCCATGGCGCAGTCGAAGACCTCGTAGTGCTCGGTCTTCAGGCCCGGCGCGTCCACCACGTTGCCGTGCTCGGCGATGTGGGCGACGACCGCCTCGATCTGCTCGTCCTGGTAGCCCAGGCGCTTGAGGGCGCGCGGGACGGTGCCGTTGACGATCTGCATCGAGCCGCCGCCGACCAGCTTCTTGAACTTGACCAGCGCGAGGTCCGGCTCGACGCCGGTGGTGTCGCAGTCCATCATCAGGCCGATGGTGCCGGTCGGGGCGAGCACCGACGCCTGGGCGTTGCGGAAACCGTTCTGCGCGCCGATCCGGAGCACGTCGCCCCAGGCCTCGGTGGCCGCGGCCCAGACCGGGGCGTCCAGGTCGTCGAAGGAGACGGCGGCCTTCGAGGCGTCCGCGTGCTGCTTCATGACCCGCTGGTGCGGGGCGGCGTTGCGGGCGTAGCCGTCGTACGGGCCGACCACACCGGCGAGTTCGGCGCCGCGGCGGTAGGCGGTGCCGGTCATCAGCGAGGTGATGGCACCGGCCAGGGCGCGGCCGCCCTCGCTGTCGTAGGCGTGGCCGGTGGCCATCAGCAGGGCGCCGAGGTTGGCGTAGCCGATGCCCAGCTGGCGGTAGGCGCGGGTGGTCTCGCCGATCTTCTCGGTCGGGAAGTCCGCGAAGCAGATCGAGATGTCCATCGCGGTGATGACCAGCTCGACGACCTTGGCGAAGGTCTCGGCGTCGAACGAGTCGTCGTCGCGGAGGAACTTCATGAGGTTGAGCGAGGCGAGGTTGCAGCTGGAGTTGTCCAGGTGCATGTACTCGGAGCAGGGGTTGGACGCGTTGATCCGGCCGGACTCCGGGCAGGTGTGCCAGTGGTTGATGACGGAGTCGTACTGGATGCCGGGGTCGGCGCAGGCCCAGGCGGCCTCGGCCATCTTGCGGAAGAGGTTCTTCGCGTCGACGGTCTCGATGACCTCGCCGGTCATCCGGGCGCGCAGGCCGAATTCGGTGCCGTTCTCGACGGCGGTCATGAATTCGTCGCTGACGCGGACCGAGTTGTTGGCGTTCTGGTACTGGACGGAGGTGATGTCGTCCCCGCCGAGGTCCATGTCGAAGCCCGCGTCGCGCAGGGCGCGGATCTTCTCCTCCTCCTTCACCTTGGTCTCGATGAAGGCCTCGACGTCCGGGTGGTCGACGTCGAGCACGACCATCTTGGCCGCGCGGCGGGTGGCGCCACCGGACTTGATGGTGCCGGCGGAGGCGTCGGCGCCGCGCATGAAGGAGACCGGGCCGGAGGCGTTTCCGCCGGAGGACAGCAGTTCCTTGCTGGAGCGGATCCGGGAGAGGTTGAGGCCGGCGCCGGAGCCGCCCTTGAAGATCATGCCCTCTTCCTTGTACCAGTCGAGGATCGACTCCATGGAGTCGTCGACGGACAGGATGAAGCAGGCGGAGACCTGCTGGGGCTGCTTGGTGCCGACGTTGAACCAGACCGGCGAGTTGAAGCTGAACACCTGGTGGAGGAGGGCGTGGGTCAGCTCGTGCTCGAACACCTCGGCGTCGTCCGGGGTGGCGAAGTAGCCGTTCTTCTCCCCGGCGGCGCGATAGGTGAGCACCACGCGGTCGATGATCTGCTTGAGGCTCCACTCGCGCTGCGGGGTGCCGACCGCGCCGCGGAAGTACTTGGACGTGACGATGTTGACGGCGTTGACCGACCAGAAGTCGGGGAACTCGACGCCGCGCTGCTCGAAGTTGATCGAACCGTCGCGCCAGTTGGTCATCACGACGTCGCGCCGCTCCCAGCGGACCTCGTCGTACGGGTGCACGCCAGGAGTGGTGTAGATGCGCCCGATCCGCAGGCCGCCCTTGGGGGCCTTGCCGGCGCCGCCCTTGGCCGCCGTCTTGTCGGACTTCGACCCGCGTGCGGAACCGCTCGTGGTGTCTGTCACTTCTGTTCCTCCTCCTGGTTGGGCAAACGCCCGGAGTGCCCCGAAAAGTCCGGGCACGGCTGGTTCGCTCTTCCGGTGTGCGGGCAGGCGGGAGTCCCCGCCGACCGCGCACGATTTGTCATGGTCTGTGCGCCGTTTTCGGGCACACGTCGGCCCTCGAAGGGGCCGGGGGTGCTGCCGACCCCGGAAGGGGCCGGTGAAGGGGCCGGGCCGGCTAGGGCGCGGCGGAGGCGACGGACACGGGCGTGCCGTCCGCCTCGGGAGCGGGCCGCTCGGCGCGGAGTTCCGCGATGGCGGCCTCGAAGTCTTCCAGTCCGTCGTACGCCTGGTAGACGCTGGCGAAGCGCAGGTAGGCGACGACGTCGAGTTCCTTCAGCGGGCCGAGTATGGCCAGCCCGACGTCATGGGTGGTGAGCTCGGCGTTGCCGGTGGCCCGCACGCACTCCTCGACCCGCTGGCCGAGCTGGGCGAGCGCGTCCTCGGTGACCGGGCGGCCCTGACAGGCCTTGCGGACGCCGGAGATGACCTTCTCCCGGGAGAACGGCTCGGTGACGCCGCTGCGCTTGATGACCATCAGGGCGGCCGTCTCCACGGTGGTGAAGCGGCGGCCGCAGTCCGGGCACTGCCGACGACGGCGGATGCAGCTGCCGTCCTCGGTGGTCCGGCTGTCGACGACGCGGCTGTCGGAGTGCCGGCAGAAGGGGCAGTGCACCTGAGGATCCCTCCCTGGCAGGACGTGCGGACTGGTCGAGTCTATGCGATCCCGGGCCGCTGGTCGCAACCCGATCTTGAGGCCTCGACCACAAGTACTGGGCCACGGAGAGGACTGTAGCCACTACATCTAGGTCTGCGAGGGAAGTAGACCCATGGGCGTGTCGGCGCGGACTAAGATTCCGGGAGCGCCTTCCGCTCGAACATTTAATCGATGTACAACAAAGCCTTGATCGAGTCAGCCAACTCCCGAATAATTCACTCGAACGTGTGTTTGGCGCAACCTTTCGATACGGGGTGCGTTGGGCTGGAAAAAGGAGAGGACAGCCGTCGAGAGGGGCCGCCGTGAACACCGTCGAAAGCAACACCATCCCGGTGCAGGAACACTCCCAGCTCAAGGTGGGGCAGCGCACCACGAATCAGCAGAGTGTGGACAGCATGGACCGTAGCGAAGACCACCGCCCCCCGGGCCCGGGCCTTTCCGGCGTCGGCCGCGTTCCGGACCAGCCCATCGAGCACTCCCCCGTGCTGGACGACGCCCACCCCGCCCCGACCCGCTCCGCGCCCGGCCGCCCGCCCGGCATCCGGACCGACGAGGCCGGCCTCACCGAGCGCCAGCGCCGGGTGATCGAGGTCATCCGGGATTCGGTGCAGCGGCGCGGCTACCCGCCGTCCATGCGCGAGATCGGCCAGGCCGTCGGCCTCTCCAGCACCTCCTCGGTGGCCCACCAGCTGATGGCGCTGGAGCGCAAGGGCTTCCTGCGCCGCGACCCGCACCGCCCGCGCGCCTACGAGGTCCGCGGCGTCGAGGTGGCCCGGCCGAACACCGCCGAGACCGCCGGCCGCCCCTCCACCTCCTACGTGCCGCTGGTCGGCCGGATCGCCGCCGGCGGGCCGATCCTGGCCGAGCAGACGGTCGAGGACGTCTTCCCGCTGCCGCGCCAGCTGGTCGGCGAGGGCGAGCTGTTCGCGCTCACCGTGCGCGGCGACTCGATGATCGAGGCGGCCATCTGCGACGGCGACTGGGTCACCGTCCGCCGCCAGCCGGTCGCCGAGAACGGCGACATCGTGGCCGCGATGATCGACGGCGAGGCCACCGTCAAGCGCCTCAAGCGCGAGGACGGCCGGATCTGGCTGATGCCGCACAACCCGGCCTACGAGCCGATCAACGGCGACAACGCGACCATCCTCGGCAAGGTCGTGGCGGTCCTGCGCCGCCTCTGACGCCCGCTCCCGCACCCACCCCCGCACGCAGGAACCCGGCCCACAGGAAGGGGCTCCCCGCAGACCGCGCGGAGCCCCTCCGGACCGGCTCAGCCCCGCTTCACCACCGGCCGCACCGGCGCCGCCGAGGCGTCGATCGCCGCCAGCGAGCGGCGCACCTGATTGCGGTCCGTGGTGTACCAGAACTCCGGCATCGAGGAACGGAAGAACCCTCCGTACCGCTTGGTCTCCACCCGCGGGTCGAGCACCGCCACCACGCCCCGGTCGTCCGCCGCGCGCACCAGCCGGCCCGCGCCCTGCGCCATCAGCAGCGCCGCATGGGTCGCCGCGACGGCCATGAAGCCGTTCCCGCCGCGCTGTTCGACGTCCTTCTGCCGGGCACTCATCAGCGGGTCGTCCGGCCGCGGGAACGGGATCCGGTCCATCACCACCAGCTGACAGGCCGAGCCGGGCACGTCCACGCCCTGCCAGAGCGACAGCGTGCCGAACAGGCAGGTGGTCGCGTCCGAGGCGAACTCGCGGATCAACTCGCCCAGGGTGTCCTCCCCCTGGAGCAGGATCCGGTGGTCCAGCCGCTCCCGCATCGCCTCGGCGGCCGTCTGGGCGCCCCGCATCGAGGAGAACAGACCCAGCGTGCGCCCGCCGGCCGCGCCGATCAGCTCGGCCAACTCGTCGAGCATGTCCGGCCGTTCCGGGTCCCGCCCGGGATCGGCCAGGTGCCTGGCGACGTACAGGATGCCCTGCTTGGGGTACTTGAACGGCGAGCCGACGTCGATCCCCCGCCAGTGCGGCACCGGCTCGTCGCCGAAGCCCGTGCCCGCCGCCTCCGGGTTGTCCCCCGGGGTGCGGACGTCCGGCAGCCGGGCCTCGGACGGCAGGCCGACCGAGGCCGCCACGCCGTTGAAGTCCCCGCCGAGCTTGAGGGTGGCCGAGGTGAGCACCACCGAGCGCTCCTTGTACAGGCCCTCGCGCAGCAGCCCGGACACGCTCAGCGGGGCGACCCGCAGCGAGGCGGTGCCCAGCCCGTAGCGGTCGCTGCGCTCGATCCAGACCACGTCGTACTCGGAGTCCTGGAGCAGCCGGTCGGCGGTCTCGTGCAGCGCCTCGGCGGAGGCCATCGCCTGCTTGCGGACGGCGTCCTCGTCGCTGAGCCCCTTGTCCCTGGTCTCACCGAGCGAGGTGATCACCTGCCGGGCGGCGTCCCGGATCGCGGTGACGGCGTACCCGAGGTACTCGGGCAGCTCCTCGACCCGGCCGGGCTGGGCGGTCTCCATCAGGCCGTGGTAGTTCTCGGCGGCGGCCTGCAGCGCGTCCACGGCCTTCTCGTTGGCGAGCCGCGCGGCCCGCTTCACCGCCCGGTTCACGGCGCCGACGGTCAGCTCGGCGGTGGCCGCGCCGGTGACCCGGTTGACCAGCTCGTGGGCCTCGTCGATGATCAGGAGCCCGTGCTCGGGCAGCACGGGCGCTCCCTCGATCGCGTCGATCGCGAGCATCGCGTGGTTGGTGACCACCACGTCCGCGAGCTTGGCCCGCTCGCGCGCCTTCTCCGCGAAGCACTCCTGCCCGTACGCGCAGCGGCTGGCCCCCAGGCACTCCTTGGAGGTGACCGAGAGCTGGGCCCAGGCCTTGTCGGAGACGCCGGGGGTCATGTCGTCCCGGTCGCCGGTCTCCGTCTCGTCCGCCCAGTCGCGCAGCCGGAGCACCTCCTGGCCGAGCTTGCCGGCCGGACCGCCCATCGCCTCGACCGGGTCGAACAGGCCCTCGCCCTCGTCGCTCGGGGTGCCCTCGTTGGCCCGGTGCAGGCACAGGTAGTTGGAGCGGCCCTTGAGCATCGCGAACAGCGGCCGGCGCCGCAGCACCGGATGCAGCGCCTCCACGGTGCGCGGCAAGTCCCGCTCGACGAGCTGGCGTTGCAGCGCCAGGGTGGCGGTGGCGACCACCACGCGGTCCCCGTGGGCGAGGGCCGGCACCAGGTAGGCGAGGGACTTTCCGGTGCCCGTGCCGGCCTGCACCAGCAGGTGCTCGTTGTTGTCGACGGCGTCGGCGACGGCCTCGGCCATCCGGAGCTGGCCGGGGCGCTCGACGCCGCCGACGGCCTCGACCGCGGCGTGCAGCAGCTCGGGGACGCGGGCACGGGGGACGGCCTCGACCGGGGCGTCCGCGGAACTCCCGGCCGGGTCGGCGTCCTCGGCGGGGAGCTGGGATTCGGAGTCGTTCGTCATGACCCTCCCACCCTACGGGGCGGGGGTGACAATCCGGTCCCGTCGGCCGGGCAGCGGCACTTTCCCGTCCGCGGCGAGCGGGTTGGGCACGGTGCCGTGCCGGGCGGCGTGCGGGCGGTGCGGGCGGTCCCCGTAGCCGTCCAGCAACAGCCGGTTGCGGTTCAGGCAGAGCCGGTCGATCCGCGGCCGGAACAGGTCGAACAGCGCGAAGCGGTCGGCGAGTTCCGGGAAACGTGCCTGGTGGCGCAGCACCTCGGCGCGCAGCAGCGCCCAGAACCGCGCCTCGGCCAGACCGGTCCGCGCCTCCAGCAGCGGCGCCAGGTAGCGGTACACGCCGATGAAGAGCCCGGAGTGCAGGAACTGGCACAGGCCCTGCGGGTCCTCGCGCAGCAGCACCGAGTCCACCTCGGCGGGCAGGCCGCGCAGCTCCGGCAGGTCCTGGTCGCTGAGGTTGACGTCGTCGACGAAGTCCTTGACCGCCAGCCGCACCGGCACGTCCCGCTCGTCGAAGACGACGATGGCGTTCTCGCCGTGCGGGGAGAACACCAGCCCGTAGCGGTAGAGGAAGTGCAGCAGCGGCGGCAGCATCGCGGCGAACAGCCGGGCGGTCCACTCGGCGGGCGCGAGCCCGGAGCGGGCGATCAGCTCGGCGGCGAGCGGCCGTCCGTCGCTGCCGGTCTGCAGCAGGGCGGCCAGGGTGCGGGCGCGCTCGCCGGGGGCCAGCGCGGGGCCGAGCGGCTCGCGCCAGATCGCGCCCAGCAGCTCCTTGTACTGGTACGGGGCCTCGGGCAGCTCGCGGTAGAGCGGGTGGTCGACGGTCACGGAGGCGATCTCGCCGAGCAGCACCACCCGGCACTCGTCGCGCAGGAACGGGTCGGCGTCGCGCAGCCCGTGGATCCAGGCGGTGACGGCGGGCGCGGCGAGCGTGCGCTCGGTGGGCAGGCCGCGCCAGACCAGGGTGTTGAGGATGGCCAGCGGCAGCTTGACGGTACAGCGCTCCGGGTGGCTCTCGTTGAAGAACGAGCGGATCGACTGCTGGGGCAGCCGCAGGTCGCCGTCGGTGCCGAGCGGGACGATCTCGCCGGAGGCGATCCACGGGGCGAACAGCGGCAGCACGGTCTCGTCCCACTGCCAGGGGTGCACCGGCAGCAGCAGGTAGTCGTCGGCGGCGGCGCCGAGCGGGGCGCGCAGCGCGTCCGGGTCGTCCAGCTCGCGGCGGTACAGCTGCGCGGGGTCGGTGAGCCCGGCCACGCCCCGGTACTCGGCGAGCCGGCGGTGCACGGCGATCCAGGGCAGCGGGCGCGGGGCGCGGGCCTCGGGCGCCCAGCGGGCGGCGTCGGCGGCGGAGAAGCCGATCCGGCCCTTGTTGGGGACGATCCACGGGTGACCGCCCTGGCGGCCCTCCAGCGCGGTGTGGCCGAGGTCGGCGAGCTCGGCGGCGGTGAGCCCGGTGGCCAGCAGATGGGCGTCGGCGGTCAGCGTGGCGGTGAGTTCGCGCAGCAGGTGGCCGGTGGTGTCGCCGCGCAGGCCGAGGGCGTGCCGGGCGTGGGTGAGGAAGCGCAGCGGGTCGGGACCCTCGGGGGCGTCGCAGCACACCGAGCCGGGGTCGACGAGCCAGCCGTCGTAGGCGCCGCGGCGGGCGGTGAAGCGGTACTCGGCCCCGGGGAGCTTGAGCACGTACCCGCCGGGGGCGCCGGTCTCGACGGGGGTGACGAGCTCCTCGTAGGCGAACTCGCCGAGCATCTTGGCCAGCAGTGCGCGGCCGGCCCGCTGCCAGTGCCCGGCGGTGAGCTGCGGCGGCAGGTACAGCGGCGGTTCAGCGGCCGGCGGTTGCGGCACGGGTCGGCTCCTGGGGTCGGGGAAGGGCTGGTGCGGGGACGGGGGCGGGCGGCGGCGCGAAGCCGGTCCAGGCGGTGCGCTCGGGCAGCCGGTGGACGGTCCGCCCGGTGACGGCGTTGAGGATCACCGCGGCGCGGTGGGCGCCGAGGCCCAGGTCGGGGGTGCCGACCCCGTGGGTGTGCAGCTCGCCGTTCTGGACGTAGAGCCCGCCGGTGACCTCGGGCAGGGTGGCCACCCGGTGGTCGAGGTCGACCCGGTAGCGGCCGGCGGCGTCCCAGTCGACGAGGTGGGCGAGCGGTTCCAGGGCGGCCGGGCGGGCGGCCCGGTAGCCGGTGGCGAGCACCACGGCGTCGGTGCGCAGCAGCCGCGCGGTGCCGGAGTCGGTGTGCCGGCAGTCGAGTTCGAGCCCGCCGCAGGGGCCGGAGCGGGCGTCGGTGACGGCGGTGCCGGGGGTGATCTCGACCGGGGCGTCGCCGACCGGCCGGCCGACGGTGCTCGCGTAGAGGTGGTCGTGGATCTCGGCGAGGGTCTCGGCGGAGGCGGCCTTGTGCAGCTGCCACTGGGCCTCGACCAGGCTGTCGCGCACCTCCCCGGGCAGGCCGTGGAAGTACCGGGTGTAGTCGGGGGTGAAGTGCTCCAGGCCGAGCTTGGAGTACTCCATCGGCGCGAGCGCCCGGGTGCGGGTGAGCCAGCGCAGCCGGACGCCGTCGCCGTCGTGGCGGCGCAGCAGGTCGAGGAAGACCTCGGCGCCGGACTGCCCGCTGCCGACGACGGTGATGTCGCGGGCGCCGGCCAGGCCGTCGCGCCGGTCGAGGTAGTCGGCGGAGTGGAAGACCCGCGGATGGCCGTCCAGGGCGGCGAAGGCTGCGGGGCGCACCGGCAGGGTGCCGACGCCGAGGACGACGTTGCGCGCCTCGACGGTGCGGGTGCGCCCGGTGGCGCTGTCGCGCAGCTCGGCGCGGTACCGGTCGCCGGCCCAGCGCAGGGCGGTGACCTCGGTGCCGAAGCGGCAGTTGGCGAGCCGCTCGGCGGCCCAGCGGCAGTAGTGGTCGTACTCGCGGCGGGTGAGCTGGAAGCGCTCGGTGAAGTAGAAGGGGAACAGCCGGTCCTGCTCGCGCAGGTGGTTGAGGAAGGACCACGGGTTGGTCGGGTCGACCAGGGAGACCAGGTCGGCGAGGAACGGCACCTGCATCCGCGCGCCGTCGACGAGCATCCCGGGGTGCCAGCGGAACTCCGGGCGCCGGTCGCAGAAGAGGGTGCGCAGGCCGGGGACGGGCTCGGCGAGCGCGGCGAGCGAGAGGTTGAACGGGCCGATGCCGACGCCGAGCAGGTCGTACGGCCCGGGCGGGGGTGCTGGGGTGTCCATGGGGCGGGTGCAGTCCTAGGCGGGGTGCGGGGTCCGGTCGCGGACCATCAGGGCGGCCCGTTTGCCGGGCAGGTCGAGTTCGGCGGCGAGCCGGAAACCGGCCCGCAGGAAGGCCCGGACGGAACGCCGGTTGCGGACGTCGGGCTCGGCGACCACCCGTTCGCAGCGCGGCCGTTCCCGCAGGACGCGGTCGGCCAGGGCGGCGAGCAGGGTGGCGCCGAGGCCCCGGCCGCGGCTGGTGGCCGGGCCGAGCAGCAGGTGGAGACCGGTGTCGTGGGGCCGGGCCGGGTAGTGCGCGGCGAGCGGGTCGAGGTCGGCGCGGTAGACCTCCCAGTAGCTCATCGGGGTGTCGTCGAGCAGGCCGAGGCAGGGCAGGCTGCTTCCGTCGCCGTCGAGTTGGCCGCGCAGGTGCCGTTCGGTGACGGCGGGCGGTCCGGCGAGCTCCCAGAAGGCGGCGACCTCGGGGTCGTTCATCCAGCCGGTGAGCAGGCCGAGGTCGGCCGGGAGCCGGGCGCGGCGCAGTCGGAACTCGCCGGCGGCGGTGGGCATGGCGCCCCAGCGGGCCGGGTCCTCGTCCGTGCCCGGCCGGGCCGGGCCGGCGGGGCCCGCGGTACGGGCGGGGCCGCTCACGCGCCGGCCACCGGGTTGGGGATGTCGACGTACACCGACTGGGTGGCGACCGGGCCGACCAGTTCGTCCAGCCCGTTGATCCGGGTGAGCAGATTGGCCTTGCAGGGCAGGGTCGGCGCGTCCAGCAGCAGGCCGGGCAGCGCGGAGCCGGTGGCGGTGGCGGCGGGCCCGGCCAGGAAGCGGCGGAGCGCGGCCAGCAGCAGGGCCTCGTCGGCGAGCTGCTGGGAGCCGAGCGCGCCGACCAGTCCGAGCACGTGGTTGATGCCCAGGTAGTAGGCGAAGTGGTGGTCGATCACCGGGTCGTCGAGGAAGGTGTCGCTGTGCGCGCCGAGGCCGGGCAGCCGGGCGGTGAGCCGGTCGGCGGCGCTCTGCCGGTAGTAGTAGCCCTGGTTGTCGCGGTAGCGGCCGCCGCGTGGCCAGCCCTCGGCGTCCAGCAGTACCAGGCTGTTCTGCTGGTGGGCCTCCAGGGCGATGCCGGCCGCGCCGTCCAGCCAGAGAACCGGCAGCACGACGGCGTCCAGGTAGCGGAGGAACCATTCGGCGGTCACCGTGGGCAGCGGGCGGCCGGTGCGGGCCGCGAGGGCGCGCAGCAGGTCGCCGAGCCGGGACGGGACGGTGTCGCCGGCACGGGCGGCGTGCGGCCGTTCGGCGACCAGTCCGGCCACGCAGTAGACGCGGTCGGCGGGCGCGAAGGGCTGGGCGCGCAGCACGGTGTCCAGGCCGCCCGGGTCGCCGAGGTCCGGGTGGTCGACGCCGATCCAGGCGGGGTCCCGGACGACGTCGAAGCCGGGGTGCACGGCCCGCCACTCGGCGCCGAGGCCGCTCTCCAGCAGCCGGTGCATCTCCAGACCGCGGTGCAGTTCCTTGCGGAGGTTCTCCCGGCGGGAGTTGGTGATCCGCAGGCCCAGTGAGAGCTTGAGCATCCAGGGGGTGCCGGGCCGGTAGACGGTGCGCACCGAGGAGGTGGGGTACCAGGGGGCGCCGGACGGACCGAGGTCGTGCAGCCGGCCCTCGGCGAGCAGTTCGGCGACGACGGGGCGGTGGGCGAGTTCGCGGGCCTGCCAGGGGTGCAGCGGCAGGGCGGCGGTGCCGGGCGGCAGCAGGGCGGGGTCGTCGAGGAACCCGGCGGTGATCCGGTCGGCGCTCCGGGCGACGGCGGAGCCGGCGGCGAGCAGCTCGCGGTCGACGGCGTACCAGTGCAGTTGGAAGGAGCCGTGCAGCTCGGGCGAGTAGGCGGCGCTCTGGGCGGGGCCGAGGCCGTCGCGGCTCTTCGGGGTGGGGTGCATCGGGTGGCCGAGCAGCAGGGACTGCTCGGCGGCGAGGAACTCCGAGCGCTCGGGTCCGCCGGGCACCGGGGCGGTGGCGGCGCGGTGGTGGACGAGGATGTCGGCGGTGCGGACCACCGAGTCGGCGACCCGGGCGGCGAGGTCGGCGACCTGGCCGGGGTCGGGCCGGTCGGCGGCCGCGGCGGCGAGCAGGGCGGCGGCGGTGACGGCGTCCACCGGGGCGTCGGCGAAGTCCCCCGCCGCGTTGGCCTCGCCGGCCGCGAGGGTGGCCGGGCCGAACCGGTGCCAGCCGGCCGGCGACCAGTGCCGGACCGGGGCGGAGAGCCGGGCGGCGCCGCCGAGGACGGCGATCCGCAGGTGGCCGTCGGGGCCGGGGGCGGCGCCGGTCTCCCGGGCCCAGCAGCGCAGCAGGGCCTCCAGGGCGGCCTGTTCGGCGGCGACGGCCGGGTCGGGATGGAGCAGAAGGTCGCAGGGGGCCGGGGCCGCGGTGGCGGCGGGGCGGCGGGCCGGGAGTCGGGGCGGGGCTCCGGTCAGGGCGGTGCTCAATGCTGCTCCTTGAAGCGCGTGGCGTGCCGACGCGCAAGGGGGTGGAGGGAACTGGCGGGCACTCGCACCCTCGCGTCAGGTAAGGGTTACCTATCCCTGAGGGGTGATCACAAGGACCGCTCACTCGTCCGGGTGAAGATCGGTGATTGTCCCGCCCGGGAGGGAACTCGGGTCCGTCGCGCGGCCGGCCCGTCCGTCCGCGCGTCACGGATCGGTGACCTTCGCCCGGAACCGGAACCCGGGGGCCGCCCGGGCCCGTCCTGCTGGCCAGTGGCAGACTCCAGGACGGCGGTCCGCCGCCGACACCGAACTACCAGGGGGACAGCACCATGCCAGCGATCCACCGGTCAGCCGCGGCGGCGCTCCTCGCCGCGGGGACCCTGCTCGCCGTCACCGCCTGCGGCCCGGACGGGCCCTCGGGCGGGGACGCCGTCGCAACGCCGCCCTCCGGCGGCCCCACCGCGTCCGCCTCCGCCACCGCCGCGGGGGGCGGCAGTGGCGTGATCGGCGGCATCACCCTGCCCTCGGGCCTGCCGACCGGTCTGCTGGAAGGCCTGCCCAAGAGCTGGGACGACCTGACGAAGTGGAAGTTCGAGGACTGGGACAACTGGGCGTCCAAGCACGTCTTCAACAACCCGATCGTCAAGGACTTCTGGAACCCGGACAAGATGGGCGACTCCAAGCCGGCCGACCCGGCGCCGCCCACCGCCAAGCCCGCCGACGACGCCGGGGTCACCGACCCCGAGCCGCCGGTGGTCAAGGCCGTGCCGGTGCCGCGCCCGTACACCAAGCAGCCCTCCGGCAAGGTCTTCTTCTCGGCCGAGGGCGGCCGCGGCAACTGCTCGGCCACCGTGATCCAGGACCCGGCGAACCCGGGCCGGAGCAACCTGGTCTGGACGGCCGGCCACTGCGTCCACCCGGGCAAGGGCGGCAGCTACTTCAAGGACCTGGTCTTCGTCCCGGCCTACAACAACTCGGGTGCCTCCAGCGGCGGCAAGAAGGCCCCGCTGTCCGAGCTGGCGCCGCTCGGCACCTGGTGGGCCAAGGACGTGGTGACCTCGCCGCAGTGGCTGGTCGAGGGCGGCGGCACCGGTGACGCGGCGAACCAGTACGACTTCGCGATCATGCGGGTGAGCAACCAGAACGACAGCGGCAAGTCGCTGGAGGAGACGGTCGGCGGGGCCGTCCCGGTCTGGTTCGACGCCCCGCGCGACAAGCTCGCGGTCGCCGCGATCGGCTACCCGCTCTACAAGCCGTTCGACGGCCAGGAGCTCTACAAGTGCGAGGGCGGGAAGCCGACCAGGCTCTCCTTCGACCCGAAGCGCCCGTCGATGCTCACCATCGGCTGCAACATGACCCAGGGCTCCAGCGGCGGCGGCTGGTTCGCGCCGATGCCGGACGGGAAGCTCGCGCTGGTGTCCAACACCTCGATCGGCACCCAGGACCACACCTCGCTGAGCGGGCCGTACCTGGAGACGGTCGCCAAGCAGGCGCTGGACTGGATCTCGAAGAAGAAGTAGCCCCCCGGCCCCGGGTCTCCCCCGGGCCTCCCGGCACCGGGCACGCGAACGGGCCCCGGTTCCCCCTCGTGAGGGGGAACCGGGGCCCGTGACCGTGCGGCGGCGGCTCAGCCCTGCGGCGTCAGCGCCACCGCGAAGTGCTCCAGCTCGGCGGCCAGCTCGGCCGCCACCTTGGCGTGCAGCAGGGTGCCCTCGCCGGTGTGCTCGGTGCCCAGCAGCTCGCCCTCGGCGTGCACCCGGGACACCAGCGCGCCCTGGGTGTACGGGACCAGCACGTGCACCTCGACCGCCGGGCGCGGCAGCTCGTCGTCGATGAGCTTGAGCAGCTCGTCGATGCCCTCGCCGGTGCGGGCCGACACCACGATGGCGTGCGGCTCGCGGCGCAGCAGGCGCTGCAGCACGTGCGGGTCGGCCGCGTCGGCCTTGTTGATCACCACGATCTCCGGCACGTTCTGCGCGTCGACCGAGACCACGACCTCGCGGACGGCGGCCAGCTGCGTCTCCGGCTCGGGGTGCGAGCCGTCCACCACGTGCAGGATGAGGTCCGCGTCGCCGACCTCCTCCATGGTGGAGCGGAACGCCTCGACCAGGTGGTGCGGCAGGTGCCGGACGAAGCCGACGGTGTCGGCCAGGGTGTAGACCCGGCCGCTCGGGGTCTGCGCCCGGCGCACGGTCGGGTCGAGGGTGGCGAACAGCGCGTTCTCCACCAGCACGCCCGCGCCGGTGAGCCGGTTGAGCAGGGAGGACTTGCCGGCGTTGGTGTAACCGGCGATGGCCACGGACGGCACCTGGTGGCGCCGGCGCTCCTGGCGCTTGGTGTCGCGGCCCTTCTTCATGTCGGCGATCTCCCTGCGGAGCTTCGCCATCTTCTCGCGGATCCGGCGCCGGTCGGTCTCGATCTTGGTCTCACCGGGACCACGGGTCGCCATGCCGCCGCCGGACGAGCCGGAGCCGCCACCACCCATCTGCCGGGAGAGCGACTGACCCCAGCCGCGCAGCCGCGGCAGCATGTACTGCATCTGCGCGAGCGAGACCTGCGCCTTGCCCTCGCGGGACTTGGCGTGCTGGGCGAAGATGTCCAGGATCAGGGCCGTCCGGTCGACGACCTTGACCTTGACCACGTCCTCCAGGTGGATCAGCTGGCCCGGGGTGAGCTCACCGTCGCAGACCACGGTGTCCGCCCCGGTGGAGGAGACGATGTCGCGCAGCTCCTGCGCCTTGCCGGAGCCGATGTAGGTGGCCGCGTCGGGCTTGTCACGGCGCTGGATGACGCCGTCCAGCACCTCGGAGCCGGCCGTCTCGGCCAGCGCGGCGAGCTCGGCCATCGAGTTCTCCGCCTCCTCCAGGGTGCCGTCCGTCCAGACGCCGACGAGCACCACGCGCTCCAGCCGGAGCTGGCGGTACTCGACCTCGGTGACGTCCTGGAGTTCGGTGGAGAGGCCGGCGACACGACGGAGCGCGGCGCGCTCGGTGCGGTCGTACTGGTCGCCGTCGTAGTGGTGGCCGAGGTCCTCGTCGATGGCCGCGAGGTCCTCGTCCATGAGGGCTTCCGCCCGCAGACCGTCCAAGCGGCGCGGGGCGTCGGCGTGGTCGCGGGTGTCGAACGTGGAGGTCATTCTGTCCTTCGGCTGCTGGAACGGGTGGCCTGTGCGCGACCGTACGGACGGTCGTGCCCGGAGTCTGCCCAGCTGCCGCCCCGTTCAGCACTCGGGCGAGGTGTGAGCTACCCCTCGGGGCCGCGGGACGGGCTGAGACTCCTCCGCCCGGTCAACGCCGCGGTCCGGCCGTGAATTCCCCATGATGGTCGCACGCCGGGGTCGTGCGGGTCACCCCGATTTCCGCCGGTGGCCCGGGCGCCTCCGCCGGGTCGCCCGCCGGAGGGGCGGCCGGGGCGGCCGGGGCGCGGCCGGGACCGCCGCCCGCCGGGGCGTACGGGCGCTCCACGTCGTACACCCCGGAGACCCGCAGCATGGCCCGCAGCACGGCGGCCAGCGCGGCCGGGTCCGGCAGCTCGACGGTGTAGGTGTGCCGCACCCGCAGCTCCTGCGGCGGCTCCACCTCGGCCGCGGCGATCCCGACGCCCTCCGCCGAGATCGCGGCCGTCAGGTCGGCCAGCAGCCGGGGCCGGTTCAGCGCCTCGGCCCGCAGGGTGGCCCGGAAGCCCGCCGCCGGGGCGCCGCCGGGCCGCCAGCGGACCTCCAGGGCGCCGCGTCCGTCGGCC
Organism: Kitasatospora sp. NPDC057965; assembly: GCF_042887135.1. Taxonomy (NCBI): domain Bacteria; kingdom Bacillati; phylum Actinomycetota; class Actinomycetes; order Kitasatosporales; family Streptomycetaceae; genus Kitasatospora; species Kitasatospora sp. NPDC057965. The sequence continues at coordinate 48,064 of NZ_JBHVPZ010000034.1, read as the reverse complement.
CGCATCCGCTCCCCCGCCGGACAGCCGGCCCGGTGCACGGCGACCGCGCCGGCGCGGATCGGGTAGCCGACGATCTCGTCCGGCGGTACCGGGGTGCAGCAGCGGGCCAGCCGGACGGGCGCCCCGGGGCGGCCGGCCACGGTGACCGGAGCGGCCGGGCGGCCGGCGGCGACCGGGCGGTCGGGTGGTGCGGGCTGCCCGGCGGACGGGCCGGTGCGCACCACCGGACGGCGGGGCGCGTGGTCGGCCAGCCAGCGCTCGATGGCCAGCCGGGCGCCCGGGGTGCGGGCGTGCGCGAGCCACTCGGGCGCCGGGCCCGCGGCCTCCTCGGTGAGGACGGCCACCCGGTCGCCGTCGTGGAGCACGGTGGAGAGCGCGGCGAGCCGGCCGTTCACCCGGGCCCCGATGCAACGGTGGCCGGTCTCCTCGCCGAGCAGGTAGGCGGCGTCCACACAGGTGGCGCCGGCCCGGAGCTGAAGCGTTTCGCCACGCTCGGTGACCACCGTGATCTCGCGGTCCCCGGCCAGGTCGGCGGTGAGCGCGGACCAGAAGGCGTCCGGGTCCGGGGTCTCCTGCTGCCACTCCAGCAGCCGGGAGAGCCAGCCGGGCCGGGCCGGGTCGGTGCGGTCCAGCTCGTCCCGGCCCTGCTCGCCGCCGGTCCCGGGCTGCCGGGGGTCGCCGAGCGCGACCACCCCGGTCTCGGCGACCTCGTGCATCCGCCGGGTGCGCACCAGCACCTCGACCACCTCGCCGCCGGCCAGCGCCACCGCGGTGTGCAGCGACTGGTAGAGGTTGAACTTCGGCGCGGCCACGAAGTCCTTGAACTCCCCGGGCAGCGGCGTCCAGCAGGTGTGCAGCTCGCCGAGCACCGCGTAGCAGTCGGCGTTCTCCTCGACCACCACCAGCAGCCGCCCGAAGTCGGCCGGCTGCGGCCCCTGCGGCTTGCCGTCCGGCCCGGGGGCGGCGGCCCGCTTGAGCAGCACCCGGTGCAGCGACACGCAGTGCCGGGGACGGACGGTGACCTCGGCGGCGACCCCGGCCTCGGCGAGCTGGCGGGCCAGGCTGTGGGCGAACGGGGCCAGCAGGGTGTCCGGACCGGCCTCGTGCCGGCCGAGCAGGGCGCGGGTGCGGGCGTGCTCCTCGGGGTGCAGGGTGGCGAAGACGATGTCCTCCAGCTCCGCCTTGAGCACCTGGATCCCCAGCCGCTCGGCCAGCGGGATCAGCACGTCCCGGGTGACCTTGGCGATCCGCACCTGGCTGGCCGGCTTCATGTGCCGGATGGTGCGCATGTTGTGCAGCCGGTCGGCGAGCTTGATGACCATCACCCGGACGTCGTCCCCGGTGGCGACCAGCATCTTGCGGAAGGTCTCCGCCTCGGCCGCCGCGCCGAAGTCGACCTTCTCCAGCTTCGTCACCCCGTCGACCAGGTAGGCGACTTCGGGACCGAACCCCTCGGCCACCTGCTCCAGCGTCAACTCGGTGTCCTCGACCGTGTCGTGGAGCAGCGAGGCGACCAAGGTGGTCGTCCCGGCGCCGAGTTGGGCCAGGATCACGGTGACGGCCAGCGGGTGGGTGATGTACGGCTCGCCGCTCTTGCGCTTCTGGCCGCGATGGCTCGCCTCGGCCAGCCGGTAGGCGCGGCCGAGCAGGCCGAGGTCGGCCTGCGGGTGGTGCCGGCGGTGCGCCTGGACCAGCGGTTCGAGGGCGTCCGGCACCGGCGGGCGGCCGGTGGCCAGCAGCGCGGCCCGGCCGGCCCGGCCGAGCGCGGCCCGGCCCAACCCGCCGAGCGGGCGTCTGGGCCCGGCTTGCCGTGCGGACGTCGGCTGCCCCGCCAGGGGCTGCCCGGCTTCGATGGTCATCGGCACCTCCGGCAGCAGTACCGGGGGCGTGGGCCGACCCGGTGGTCCATGCTACCGAGCAGAGCACGTTCCGCGAGGCCCCGCTTCCCGTCCGTCAGGGGTATCACCCGAACGGGGGGATTTGATCCCGGACGAATTGGGGAAACGCGGGGCTGGCGCACCACCGGCCCGCCCGGCCGGGCGGGCAACGGTGGATGACGACGGGTCAGGCCTCCCGGATCAGCGCCGACCAGGCCGGGGCCAGCTCGCCGCGGGCAACGACGACCGCCGGGCCGGTCTTCTCCACCCGGCCGTCCGGGTACTCGGTGATCGTCAGCCGGCCGCCCAGCACGTCCACCGTGTACGTCACCGCCTCGCCGGTGACCGTCGGGTCCACGCCGTCCCGGCGGGCGGCCGCCACCGCGACGGCGCACGCGCCGGTGCCGCAGGAGCGGGTCTCGCCGGAGCCGCGCTCGTGCACCCGCATCGCGACGTGCCGCGGACCCCGGTCCACCACGAACTCGACGTTGACGCCCTCCGGGTAGACGCCCTCGGGGCTCACCGGCGGCGCGCTCAGCAGATCGCCGGCGTGGTCCAGGCTCTCGACGAACGCGACCGCGTGCGGATTGCCCATGTTGACGTTCAGGGCCGGCCAGCTGCGCCCGCCGACCGCCACCTCGATCGCGTCCGGACCGGGCAGCTTCGCCCGCCCCATGTCGACGGTGATCTCGCCGGGCGTGCCGTCCTCGGCGTCCTCGGCGACCCGCACGGTCCGCAGGCCGGCCCGGGTGGCCACCGGCAGCTCGCCCGGCTTCGCCAGCCCGGCCTCGACCAGGTAGCGGGCGAAGACCCGGATGCCGTTGCCGCACATCTCGCCGATCGAGCCGTCGGAGTTGCGGTAGTCCATGAACCACTCGGCACGGTCGGCCTGGTCGGCCGCCACCGGGTCGGCGGCGGAGCGCACCACGCGGAGCAGCCCGTCACCGCCGATGCCCGACCGGCGGTCGCACAGCGCGGCCACGGCCTCGGGGCCGATGGCCAGCCGGCCGTCGGGGTCGGGGACGATCACGAAGTCGTTCTGGGTGCCGTGCCCCTTGAGGAAGGGGAGGCCGACGGGCTGCGCGGAGGATGCGGTCACCCTCCCGATGGTACCGAGACGCGGTGGACCGCCGCCTTCCGGTTCCGGCCCCGGGCGGTCCCCGGCCCTCCCCCGGAGAGCTATCTCCCGGAGAGCCGGACGACCCGGTACAGGGCCAGCGCCGCGGCGGCCAGCACGATCAGCGTGTAGACCACGATCGCCTTCCAGCCGGCCCGCTCGCCGGTACCCCGGCGCGGCAGGCCGGGCCACTTGTACCCCGCGTGCCGGGCCGCCATCGCGCCCCAGCCGAGCGAGGCCGCGGTGAGCAGCAGGCCGAGCATCCCGACCATCGCCGAGCCGGTCCCGGCCGAGCCGAAGGCCAGCGGGAAGGCGAACATCAGCGAGCCGGCGGTGGCCACCAGGGCGATCGGCAGGATCTGCCACCAGCGGAGCCGGCGGCGCGGCCGGATCTCCCGCTCGTGCACCGCGCCGGCGGGGGCGCGGGTGTCCAGGGCCGGCAGCGCGACCGCGTAGGAGGTGGGCGCGTCGAGGCCGGGCAGCACCGGCAGGTCGGGCAGTGTCGAGGCGTCGAGGCCACCGGCCTGTGCCGTGGCACTGCCGCCGCCGCTGCTGCCGGGCCCGCCGCCGGCGGGCCTGGCGCTCTGGCCGGTTTCGGGGCCGGTACCCGTGGACACGCGGCCTCCCCTGACAGTTCGACACGAGTGCGGACTCGCGGCCGGGCACGGTCGGCCCGCCCGGGCCGACCCTTATGACATCGATGATGGCATGTCCAGAGGGGCGTTCCGGGCCTGACCGGGGCCGACGGGTGATCCGTGGCCATCACGTGATCCGGCCGTGACCGCCATGCCGTCCTGCACGCCCGTCTGCGCGCGCAACTGCACCACCCGATGGCCGGAAAGCGCCTACCTGACGGCGAGTTCCTGACGTTCGATCAGCTCAAGCGAGCGGTCCAGCAGCTCCACCGGGTCGGTGCCGGCCGGCCGGGCGAGCCAGTGGATCCGGTCGTCCCGGCGGAACCAGGACTCCTGCCGGCGGGCGAAGCGCTTGGTGGCCCGGACGGTCTCGGCGCGCGCCTCGTCCTCCGTGCACTCGCCGGCGAAGTGGTCCAGCACCTGCTGGTAACCGAGCGCCCGGGAGGCCGTCCGCCCCTCGCGCAGCCCCACCGCCTCCAGCTCCCGCACCTCGTCCAGCAACCCGGCCCGCCACATCCGGTCCACCCGCAGGGTGATCCGCTCGTCCAGCTCGGGGCGCGGCACGGCGACGCCGATCTGCACCGCGTCGTACACGGCGGTGTTGCTCGGCAGGCTGGCGGTGAACGGCCGCCCGGTGATCTCGATGACCTCCAGCGCGCGGACGATCCGCCGGCCGTTGCTCGTCAGGATCGCCTCCGCCGCGGCCGGGTCCAGCCCGGCCAGCCGCCCGTGCAGCGCGTACGGGCCGACCCGCTCCAGCTCCTCCTCCAGCCGGGCGCGGACCGCCGGGTCGGTGCCCGGGAACTCCATCTCGTCGATCGCCGCCCGGACGTACAGGCCGGAGCCGCCGACCAGGACGGCGGTGCGGCCGGCCGCGAGCAGCCGGTCGATCTCGGCCCGGGCCAGCCGCTGGTACTCGGCGACGCTGGCGGCCTCGGTGACGTCCCAGATGTCCATGAGGTGGTGCGGGACGCCGCCGCGCTCCTCCTCGGTGAGCTTGGCCGTCCCGATGTCCATGCCCCGGTAGAGCTGCATCGAGTCGGTGTTGATCACCTCGCCGCCAAGGGTGCGGGCCAGGGCGACGGCCAGGTCGGACTTCCCGGCGGCGGTCGCGCCGACGACCGAGACGACGCGGGGGCGGGCGGGCTGGGCGGTGGTGGAGCTGCTCACCGGTCAAGTCTGCCAGGGAACGCCGGCCGGCCGGGCGGCCCGGCCGGTTGCACCCGGTTTCCACCGGACCGTCCCGTTGCGAACGGTTCCGCCCTGACAGACGTTGTGAGAGAGACAGCAGAGGAAGGGTGAGGCGCCATGGGTCTGATGGACAACCTCAAGGGCAAGGCCGAAGAGCTCAAGGACAAGGCCAGCGAGTTCGCCGGCAAGCACAGCGACCAGATCGGGAGCGCGGTGGAGAAGGCCGGCGGCGCGATCGACAAGGCGACCAAGGGCAAGTACACGGAGAAGATCGAGCACGGCACCAGCAAGGCCAAGGGCGCCGTGGACGACTTCGCCCACAAGCCCCAGGAGCCCGGCACGGGCCCCGGTTCGGCCCCCGGTTCGGCCCCCGGCACGGATGCCGGCACCGGTTCGGGCACCACCCCGCCCGCCTGACCCCGCCCGCCTGACCCGGCCCGCCCGATCCGGCCCGGCACGGCGGTCCGGCTCGGGGAGGGCCCCGGTGAGGGCCCCGGGAGGGCTCAGCTCCAGGAGGCGACCAGGTACCCCACGCCGTACGGCGCGTCCTGGTAGCCCAGCCGCGCGGTGAGGCCGGCGCCCTCGGCGGCGCCGGCCAGCACCTGCCAGGGCGCCCGGCCCTCGGCCCGCAGCTCGGCGGCCAGCGCCACGTCCAGGGCGGCCAGCGCCGCGGTGTCCGCCGAACCCAGCGCCCGCGCGAGCCCGGCGTCGAAGCCCTCGGCGCGCTCGTCCAGGTAGCCCGGCGCCTTCAGCGACCGGCAGGCGCTGCCGTCCCCCATCACCAGCAGCCCGACCCGGTCGGCCAGCCCGGCCAGGCCCTGGCCCAGCCCGAGCATCCGGTCGGCGGGCGCGTCGGCCGGCACCGCGCAGGCGTGCGTCGGCAGCGTCACCCCGGCCCGGCCGAGCAGCCAGGCACCGACGGTCAGCGAGGGTGCCAGCTCCGGCCCCTCGGCCCGTCCGCCCGGCAGCGCGGCCACCAGCGGCACGCCGAAGCGGTGGAACGAACCGGCCCCGCCCTCGGTCCACACCTCGGGCTCCGGCCCGGTGCCGACCACCACGAGCAGTTCCGGCCCGGCCGCGAGCACCACCCCGAGCGCCTCGTCGCAGGCCGCGCGCAACGGCTCCAGCTCGGCCGCCGCCCCGGCGGCGACCTCCGGGACGAGCAGCGGCGGACAGGGGCACACGGCGGCGGCAACCAGCATGTGGATCACTCTAGCCAAGAACGCGGAACGGCCCGGCAGGACTGCGGAGTCCCACCGGGCCGTTCACGGACGAGCGGGTCGCTCCCCGCCGCGGGTCAGTCCCCGCAACAGGCGCCGCCGGCCGGGGCGGCCAACGGGAGCGCCGCCGGGGCGCCGATCGACGGCAGGCCCAGCATCACGCCGGCCGGCTTGGCGGCGGGCTTGGCCTGGCGCTTCTCCCAGGCGTCGCCCGCCCGGGTGCGGCGCACCGCGAGCGCCGGGCCCTCGGCCAGCAGGTGGTGCGGGGCGGCGTAGGTGATCTCCACCGTGACCATGTCGCCCGGGCGGACCGGCTCGGCGGGCCGGGTGAAGTGCACCAGCCGGTTGTCCGGGGCGCGGCCGGAGAGCCGGTCGGTCCGGTCGTCCTTCTTGCCCTCGCCCTCGGCGACCAGGATCTCCAGGGTGCGGCCGACCTGCTTCTTGTTCTCCTCCCAGGAGATCTCCTCCTGGAGGGCGATCAGCCGGTCGTAGCGGGCCTGGACGACCGCCTTCGGGATCTGCTCGTCCATCTCGGCGGCCGGGGTGCCGGGGCGCTTGGAGTACTGGAAGGTGAAGGCGTTGGTGAAGCGGGCCTCGCGGACGACCTTCATGGTCTCCTCGAAGTCCTCCTCGGTCTCGCCCGGGAAGCCCACGATGATGTCGGTGGAGATGGCGGCGTCGGGCATCGCCTCGCGCACCTTGCGGATGATGCCGAGGAAACGCTCCTGCCGGTACGAGCGGCGCATCGCCTTGAGGACGCGGTCGGAGCCGGACTGCAGCGGCATGTGCAGCTGGTGCATCACGCTCGGGGTCTCGGCCATCGCGGCGATCACGTCGTCGGTGAAGTCGCGCGGGTGCGGCGAGGTGAAGCGGATCCGCTCCAGGCCCTCGACCTGCCCGGCGGCGCGCAGCAGCTTGGAGAAGGCCTCGCGGTCGCCCAGGTCGGAGCCGTAGGCGTTGACGTTCTGGCCGAGCAGGGTGACCTCGATGACGCCCTCGTCGACCAGCGCCTCGATCTCGGCGAGGACGTCGCCCGGGCGGCGGTCCTCCTCCTTGCCGCGCAGCGCGGGGACGATGCAGAAGGTGCAGGTGTTGTTGCAGCCGACCGAGATCGCGACCCAGGCGGCGTAGGCGGACTCGCGGCGGGTGGGCAGCGTGGAGGGGAAGGTCTCCAGCGACTCCAGGATCTCGACCTGGGCCTTGCGCTCGACCGCGGCGCGCTCCAGCAGGGCCGGCAGGTGGCCGATGTTGTGGGTGCCGAAGACCACGTCGACCCAGGGCGCCTTGCGGACGATGGTGTCGCGGTCCTTCTGCGCCAGGCAGCCGCCGACGGCGATCTGCATGCCCTGGTGACGGCTCTTGACCGGGGCCAGCTGGCCGAGGTTGCCGTACAGCTTGTTGTCGGCGTTCTCCCGCACCGCGCAGGTGTTGAACACCACCAGGTCGGGGTCGCCGTCCTGCCCCGCCTTGACGTACCCCGCGTCCTCCAGCAGCCCGGAGAGCCGCTCGGAGTCGTGGACGTTCATCTGGCAGCCGTACGTGACGACCTTGTAGCTCTTCGATCCGCTGTCACCGCTCACCCGACCAGGGTACGGGCAGCCGCGAACGACTTTTCCCTCCCGTTCCACCGATGCGCCTGGCACTATCCCTTCCATGGCTCCCGGCACTCCCTCCCGTCTGCGCGCCGCGGCCCGCCGGCCGCTCTGGCGGATCGTGCTGGCCCTGGTGCTGGTGCTCACCGGCCTGGGCGGCTGGTGGCTGTCGGCGGGCGGCTCGGCCCGCTACCCGCGCGGCACGACCAGGCTGGCCACCGGCGTCCAGCAGGGCGTCTACGACCGCTACGGGCAGCTGCTGGTCCCCCACCTCGCCGGGACCATGCCCGGAGTGCGGCTGGAGCTGGACAACTCCGAGGGCTCGCTCGACAACCTGGCCCGGGTCACCACCGGCCGGGACGACTTCGCCATCGCCACCGCCGACGCCGTGGCCCAGTACACCGGCCCCGGCCGGGAGAAGCTGCGGGCCATCGCCCGGCTCTACGACGACTACCTGCAGCTGATCGTGCCGGCCGGCTCCCCGGTGCTCCGCGCCGCCGACCTCAAGGGCCTGCGAGTGGGCGTCGGCCAGTCGCTCTCCGGCGTGAACCTGGTGACCCGCAGGCTGCTGGCGGCGGCCGGGCTGGATCCGGACCACGACGTCAAGCCGGCGTTCCTGGGCATCGGCGACGCGGCGAACGAGCTGCGGGCCGGAAGGCTGGACGCCTTCTTCTGGTCCGGCGGACTGCCGACCAGCGCGCTCACCACGCTGTCCGAGCAGGTCCGGATCCGGATCGTGCCGCTGGGCGACCTCGCCGAGTCGATCCACCTGGTCGAGGGCGGCGGAACGGACGCCTACCGGGCGGCCACCATGCCGAAGGGCACCTACCCCGACGCCGTACCGCAGGACGCGGTCGCCACCCTCGCCGTGCCCAACCTGCTGATCACCCGGGCCGACGTGAACGACGACCTGGTCCAGGGCATGACCCGGGCGGTGATCGACAGCCGCGACCAGATCGGCGCCCAGGTGCACGCCGCCCAGCTGGTCGACCTGCGCACGGCCGTCTACACCGACCCGCTCCCGCTCCACGAGGGCGCGGCCCGCTACTACCGCTCGGTGAAGCCCTGAGGCCCACCCACTACGGCTTCTTGCGGTCCGCCCGGGGCACCGCGAGGGTGACGGCGAGGCCGGACGGGGTGGCGGTGCCGAAGGTGAGCGAGCCGCCGGCGGCCTGGAGCAGGGTGCGGGCGATGGAGAGGCCGAGCCCCGATCCGTCCACGTTCTGGTGGCGGGTGCTGCGCCAGAAGCGGTCACCGGCCCGGGCCAGTTCCTCCTCGGTGAGGCCGGGGCCCTGGTCCGAGACGGTCACCGCGGCCTCCTCGCGCCGAGCCGCGACCAGCACCCGCACCCGGCTCCCCTCGGGACCGAACTTCAGCGCGTTGTCGAGCACCGCGTCCAGCGCGCTGCCGAAGCCGATCGGGTCGGCCAGGCCGAGGGCCAGCGCCGGCCCCTCCCAGGCCAGCTCGATCCCGCGCCGGCCGGCCAGCGGGCGCCAGGCGTCCACCCGCTCCAGGCTGAGCGCGGCCAGGTCGGTGGGCTCGGGTTCGGGGCGGGCGTGCTCGGCGGTGGCCAGCCCGAGCAGGTCGTCCAGCACCCGGGCCAGCCGGGCGCCCTCCTCGCGGACCCCGCCGAGCTCCTCCTCGTGCCCCTCCGGCAGTTCCAGGCCCAGCAGCTCGACCCGCAGCAGCAGCGCGGCCAGCGGATTGCGCAGCTGGTGCGAGGCATCGGCGACGAAGGCCTTCTGCTGGTCCAGGGCGAGCACCACGTGGTCGGCCATCTCGTTGAACGAGTGGGCGAGCCGCTGAAGCTCGGGCGGCCCGCCGCCGGGCGCCACCCGGGCGTTCATCCGGCCGGTGGCGATGTCGTGGGTGGCCCGGTCCAGGGTGCGGACCGGGCGCAGCACCCACTCGGTGAGCCGGGCGGCGAGCAGCACCGCGACGATCATCGCGGCGGCCTCCCCGGCCCCGATCACCAGCCACTTGCGCACCACCCGGCCGCGCAGCGCGCCGGTCGGGGACTCGCTGAGCACCACGGCGACCACGTCGCCGTCGCGGACCACCGGGGTGGCGACGGTGAGCGTGCGGTCCGGGGTCCACGGCCAGACCTGCCGCGGATTGTGGCTGCGCCGTCCGTCCAGCGCCTCCTGGAAGGCCTGCTCGCCCCAGACGGCGGGTATCCGCCAGCCCTCCGGGGCCACCGCGATCGGCAGGCGGTCACGCTGGAAGATGCCGATCCGCACCCCGTAGAGCTCGTGGTAGCGCGCCACCTCGGCGTCCAGCGCGTGCCGCCGGCTGAGTTCGCCGGGGGCGGGCTGCGGGTCGCCCTTGAGGGCCGACTCCAGGCCGGAGAGGCCGGAGGTCGGCAGGTCCTGGGCGAACCGCGCGGCGTCGTCGAGCCGGTCGACGACCACCCGGCTCTGCTCGGCGGCCGCGAACGCCGCCGCCAGCGGCAGTCCGAACGCGGCGAGCACGCAGAGCATCAGGGCGAGCAGGATGCCGAGCAGGCGGGTGCGCACGTGCGGTCAGCGCTCCGCGCGGGCCGGGGGCGGGGTGTCGGCGGCGGGGCACTCGGGTATCAGCCGGTAGCCGACGCCCCGGACGGCCTCGACCAGGCCGGGCAGGGCGAGCTTGGTGCGCAGCGAGCCGATGTGCACCTCCAGGGTGCGGCCGTTGCCCTCCCAGCCGCTGCGCCAGACCTCGCTGAAGATCTGCTCGCGGCGGTAGACCACGCCGGGGCTCTGGGCGAGCAGCGCCAGCAGGTCGAACTCCTTGCGGGTGAGCGGCACGTCCCGGCCGTCGACGCTGACCCGGCGCCGCTCGCGGTCGATCACGATGCCGCGGGACTCCAGCGGGCCGCGCTGCTGCGGGACGGCGTCCGGCGCGGGCACGGCGACGGCGGCGGGTGCGGCGCCGCGGCGGGCCACCGCGTGGATCCGGGCGAGCAGCTCGCCCATGTCGTAGGGCTTGGTGACGTAGTCGTCGGCACCGAGGTTGAGGCCGTGGATCCGGGAGCGTATGTCGGCGCGGGCGGTCACCATGATCACCGGCACGCCGCTGCCGGCCCGGATCCGGCTGCAGACCTCGAAGCCGTCCCGGTCGGGCAGGCCGAGGTCGAGCAGCACCACCCGGTAGGGGTCGTTGCCGTCCGGCACCAGGGCGTCCAGCGCCTCGTGGCCGCTGCGCGCGTGCCGGACCTGGAATCCGTGCCGGCCCAGGACCGCGACCAGCGCGGCGGCCACGCGTTCGTCGTCCTCGACGAGCAGCAGTCGCATCTGTCTCCTTCCTCTCCCGGACGGTGCTCCGGGGGTCTCTCGCGCGGCCGTCCCGCGGTCGCGCCGGCTCCCCCTGCCGGGCAGGCCCCGGTTCTGCGCAGTATGGGCCAGGGACGGCCCGGACGCCAGGCTCGGCCGGGGACGGGGGCGGGGGCTCCGGCCCGTGCCGGTACCCCGCCGGGGTTCCGCGACGAGGCCCGCCGCGGCCGCGGACGCTGCCACTGTGCCCGGATCGGCCCTCGGTGAACAGCACCCGCCGATCGTGTGGCCGGATCGTGATCCTCAAGTTCCGCTCAGATCGGCTGACGTGGCATCGTCAGGCCTCCTATGGTCGCCCCACCGAGGGCCGCGACTCCGCCGGTCGCGGCCCCCGGATTCCTATCACCATTGCCACCCAAGGGAGTTCACTCCCGGGGGGCCGACCAGAGGGAGCCGGCGCGATGACCACGAGCCTCGACAAGGACTCCCACGCCGACGCCGCTCCGCTGGTCGTCCTGCGCAACGTGAACAAGCACTTCGGTGCGCTGCACGTGCTCCAGGACATCGACCTGGAGATCCACCAGGGCGAGGTGGTCGTCCTGATCGGCCCGTCCGGCTCCGGCAAGTCCACGCTGTGCCGGACGATCAACCGGCTGGAGACCGTCGACTCCGGAACGATCACCATCGACGGCCGCCCGCTGCCCGCCGAGGGCCGGGAGCTGGCCCGGCTGCGGGCCGAGGTCGGCATGGTGTTCCAGAGCTTCAACCTCTTCGCGCACAAGACCGTGCTGGAGAACGTGGTCCTCGGCCAGGTGAAGGTCCGCGGCATCGCCAAGGACAAGGCGGTGGCGACCGCCAAGGAGCTCCTGGACCGGGTCGGTGTCGGCGCCCAGGCCGCGAAGTACCCCGCCCAGCTGTCCGGCGGCCAGCAGCAGCGCGTGGCGATCGCCCGGGCGCTGGCGATGAACCCGAAGGTGATGCTCTTCGACGAGCCCACCTCGGCGCTCGACCCCGAGATGATCAACGAGGTGCTGGAGGTCATGCGCCGGCTGGCCGCCGACGGCATGACGATGGTGGTCGTCACCCACGAGATGGGCTTCGCCCGCTCCGCCGCCAACCGGGTGCTGTTCATGGCCGACGGCCGGATCGTCGAGCAGAACACCCCGGAGGCCTTCTTCACCGCGCCGCGCTCCGACCGCGCCAAGGACTTCCTCTCCAAGATCCTGCACCACTGATCCCCCGGGCCGGTCCCCGGCCGCGGCGGCAAGGGCGCCGCCGTACACCCGTGTGCCCGTCCGCCCGTCCGTTCCCCCTGCCTTCACCACAGCCTTCGCCGCAGCCCGGTTGACCCGTGGCCCAGCCCGAGGAGACCCTCATGAGGACCCGTCGCACCTTCGCCGTCGCGCTCTGTGCCGTCGCGCTCACCGCCACCGCCGCCTGCGGCAAGGACGGCACGCCCGGCGGCAGTGCCTCGTCCGGTGGCACCGCCGCCCCGGCGCTGCCGACCTACACCGTGAAGACCGACGTCAAGGTGGACTCGCCGGTCCTGGCCGAGGCCAAGAAGCGCGGCCAGCTGATCATCGGCGCCAAGGCCGACCAGCCGTTCCTCGGCTGGGAGGACCTCGCCAGCAACGACCGCAGCGGCTTCGACATCGAGATCGCCAAGATGGTCGCCGCCGACCTCGGCTTCACCCCGCAGCAGATCAAGTGGCAGACCCTGGTCTCCTCGCAGCGCGAGCCGGCCATCTCCAAGGGCCAGATCGACTTCTACGTCGGCACCTACAGCATCAACGACGAGCGCAAGAAGACCGTCTCCTTCGCCGGCCCGTACTACGTCGCCGGCCAGGACCTGCTGGTCAAGGCCGACAACACCGCGATCACCGGCCCGGACTCGCTCAACGGCAAGAACGTCTGCACCGCCACCGGCTCGACCTCGATCAAGAACATCGAGAAGTACTCGCCGAAGATCACCCAGTTCGACACCTACTCGGCCTGCGTCGAGAAGCTGACCTCGGGCGAGGTCGACGCGGTCACCACCGACGACGCCATCCTCAAGGGCTACGCCTCCAAGTACGCGCCCAAGCTCAAGGTCGTCGGCCGGCCCTTCACCAAGGAGAACTACGGCGTCGGCCTGAACAAGGACGACAAGGCGCTGCGTGACGCGATCAACGACGCGCTCAAGGCCCACCAGGACAACGGCGACTGGAAGAAGGCCTACGACGCCACCCTCGGCCTCTCCGGCTCCACCGCGCCGCAGCCGCCGGCCCTCGACCGCTACTGATCCGCCCGCTCCCGGGTCGACGGACCCCCGAGACCAACCCCTGAGAGGAGGGCCGCCGGATGGGCTTCCTGTTCGAGGACGGCAACTTCGCGCTGTTCCGCGACGGCTTCCTGCAGACGATCGAGCTGAGCGCGCTCAGCGCGCTGCTCGCCCTGCTGCTGGGCACCCTGCTGGCGGCCTTCCGGGTCTCCCCGATCCCGGTCCTGCGCGCCTTCGGCACAGGCTGGGTCACGCTCTTCCGCAACACCCCGCTGACCGTGCTGTTCTTCGCCGTGACCTTCGGCCTGCCCCCGCTCGGCGTGCACTTCAGCCACCTCGTCTTCGCGGTGCTGGCGCTCGGAAGCTACACCGCGGCGTTCGTCTGCGAGGTGCTGCGCTCCGGCATCAACACGGTGCCGCTCGGTCAGGCGGAGGCCGCCCGCAGCCTCGGCATGACCTTCGGACAGACCCTCACCCAGGTCGTCCTGCCGCAGGCGGCCCGGACCGTGCTGGCGCCGATGAGCAGCGTCTTCATCGCCCTGCCGAGGAACTCGGCGATCGCCGGCGCGTTCAGCGTCAGCGAGCTGTACAGCGCTCAGCAGACCTTCTCCGAGCGCGGCTACTCGATCTTCGCGATCTTCTTCTGGGTGGCCTGCGCCTATCTGGTGATCAGCGCGACCGTCGCCCTGCTGTTCCGCTTCCTGGAAGACCGACTGGCGGTGGCCCGATGAGTTCGCTGTTCACCCGCTCGACCACGGCCGGCGTCCTCTACGACGCCCCCGGCCCGCGGGCCCGCGCCCGCTACCGGATCCTCGGCGTGCTGTCGCTGCTCGGGATCGCCGGGCTGCTCTGGTACGTCTTCAGCACGCTCAGCGACAACGGCCAGTTCGACGCCGAGCTCTGGGACGCCTTCCAGTACACGGCCATCCAGCAGCGGATCGTCGACGGCCTGGTCTCCACCCTCCAGGCCTTCGGACTGGCGGCCGTCCTCTCGCTCGCCCTCGGCGCGCTGCTGGCGGCCGGTCAGCTCTCCGACCACCGGCCGGTGCGCTGGGCGGCGGTCTCCTTCGTCCAGTTCTTCCGGGCGATGCCGCTGCTGATCCTGATCGTCGCCCTCTACTACGCGTTCTTCGCCAAGCAGCCGATGTGGGCGCTGGTCCTCGGCCTCACCCTCTACAACGGCTCGGTCCAGGCGGAGATCATCCGCAGCGGCGTCAACGCGGTCCCGCGCGGCCAGGGCGAGGCGGCGTACGCGCTCGGCCTGCGCAAGACCCAGGTGATGACCACCATCCTGGTCCCGCAGGCGGTCCGCTCGATGCTGCCCTCGATGATCGGCCAGCTGGTCGTGACGCTCAAGGACACCTCGCTCGGCTTCGTCATCACCTACCACGAGCTGCTCTTCGTCGGTAAGGCCATCGCCAGCCAGCCGCTGAACGCCGCGGGCTTCCCCTACATCCCCGTCGTCCTGGTGATCGGTCCCCTGTACATCGCGATGTGCCTGCTGCTCACCGCGCTCGCCCGGTGGATCGAGGCACGTGGACGAGGCGGCGCGAACCGGCGCACTTCACCTGCTGCTTGACGGACACGCAGGTGAACTGTTGCATTGCTGTTCGTGACACCACCCGGGAGCAAGCACGCGGCATATGACGGCAGCCTGAGAGCCGACCCGGGCTCCGAGATCCACGGCACCCGTCCGTGCCCGGAGGGACCGGCATGGACCCGGTGATCGTGGTCGGGGCCGGGCCGGTCGGCCTCGCCCTGGCCCTCGCGCTCGCCCGGCACGAGGTGCCGACCGTCGTCCTCGACGAGGGCTCCGGGCTCTGCCCCGAGAGCCCGCGCAGCGTCGTCCTCGGCGCCGACACCGCCGCCTTCCTGGCCCGGATCGGCTACCCCCGGGCCGTCGCCGACGCCGCCCGCTGGGACGCCTTCACCGTCTGGCGCCGCCGCCAGGAGGTGCTCCGGATCGACCTCGCCGACGCGCCCGTCCTGCACCTGCCCCAGCACCGGCTGCAGCGCGGACTGCAGGACGCCCTCAGCGGCACCCCGCTGGTCAGGCTGGTGCCGCTCAGCCGGGTCACCGGGCTCGACCAGGACCGCGACGGCGTCAGCGTGCTCACCCGCAACCCCAAGGACGGCACCGAGACCCGGTGGCGCGGCAGCCACCTGGTCGGCTGCGACGGCGCCCGCTCGGCGGTCCGCAAACTGCTGAAGATCCGTTTCCCCGGCCGGCCCGCCGTCGACCGCAGCGCCGTCGCCACCGTCCGGGTCGACCTGCCGTTCACCGAGGCCCGGCTGCACCGCGAGCCGCCGTGGCGCGGTGACCGCGAGGCCACCGCCCGCCCGCTGCCGCACGGCGTCTGGCGGCTCGACTGGCGGCTGCCCCCGGGCCGGCCGGCGGTCACCGAGCCGGTCGACCCGCACGCCACCTGGCCCGGCATCGTCACCGGCGACACCCTGCTCACCCGGGTCACCGCCACCCTCACCGGCTGGTGCGGGGAGCTGCCGCGGTTCGACCTGCTCGCCGCCGCCGACCACACCGCCCAGCAGCGACTGGCCGCCCGGTTCCGCAGCGGCCGCTGCTTCCTGGCCGGCGACGCCGCCCATCTGCACGGCGCCCTCGGCATGCAGAACCTGACCGACGGCCTGCGCGACGCCGACAACCTCGCCTGGCGGCTCGCCCTCGCCTGGCACTTCCACTCCGGCGGCCCGCAGCCCGGCGGCTCCCTGCTCGACGGCTACGAGGCCGAGCGGCGCGGCGCGGTGGGCGCCCGGCTGCGCGCCGTCGACCAGTCCATGCCGCTGCTGCGCCCGCTGCGCGGCTGGGCGCAGACCCGGCGCTCGCTGTTCACCGGCTCCTTCCGCAAGCATGCGCCGCTGCTCGCCGACGGCCACCTCGGCACCGGACGGTTCGGCGGCGCCCCGGCGTACCCGGCCGCCCCCTCCGGCGGGCCCGGGCGGGTGCCGGTCCAGCGCGGGACGCGCAGCGCCACCTCGCTCAGCGAACTGCTGCCCGCCACCGCGCCCGGCGTGCTCGTCCCGGACCTGCCGGTGCTGGCCACCGACGGCACCCCGGACCAGCTGCACGCCCGGCTCGGCGCGGGCTTCCTGCTGCTGCTGGTCGCACCCGGCACCGCCGTCTGGTCCGCGGAGCACTGGCTGGGCGCGGGGCTGATGCCCCGGCTGGCCGAGGTCGCGGCCGCGCTGCCGGTTCCGGCCGAGGTCCTGGTCACCGAGGCCTACCCCGGCGCCGGCCCGCACACCGTGCTGCTGATCCGGCCCGACGGCCACCTGGTCGGCGTGACCCAGGGCGCGGACGCCGAGGACCTCCAGGCGCTGGCCGACCGGGCCCGCGGCGGACCGGCCTCGCTGACCGGCGGGCCCGAGCCGGAGCCCCCGGCCGCCCGGTCGGCCGGCCGGCCGGCGGACGCCCAGGGCGCCGACGCTCCGTAGGGACCGGAGCGTCGCAGGGACGGATGCGCCGCCGGGGCGGAGCCGCTTAGCGGGCCACCTCGGTGACCCGGCTCTCCCGGACCACCGTGACCCGGATCTGGCCCGGATAGGTCAGCTCCTCGGCGACCTGCTTGGCGACCTCGCGGGCGATCACCTGCGCCCCGAGGTCGTCCACCACCTCCGGGCGGACCATCACCCGGACCTCCCGGCCGGCCTGCATCGCGTAGACGTCGGCCACGCCGTCGTGCGCCCGGGCGATCTCCTCCAGCCGCTCCAGCCTGCGCACGTACGCCTCCAGCGACTCCTTGCGCGCGCCCGGCCGGCCGCCCGAGCAGGCGTCGGCGGCCTGCACCAGCACCGCCTCCACGGTCCGCGGCTCCACCTCGCCGTGGTGCGCGGCGATCGCGTGCACCACGTCCGCCGACTCGTCGTGCCGCCGGGCGAAGTCCGCGCCGACCGCCGCGTGGCTGCCCTCGACCTCGTGGGTCAGCGCCTTGCCGATGTCGTGCAGCAGCGCCGCGCGCCGCACCGGCTCCGGGTCCACCCCGAGCTCGGCGGCCATCATCCCGGCCAGGTGCGCCGACTCCACCAGGTGCCCGAGCACGTTCTGTCCGTAGGAGGCCCGGTAGCGCAGGGTGCCCAGGGTGCGGACCAGCTCCGGGTGCATGCCGCCGACCCGGACGGCGAGCAGCGCGTCCTCGCCGGCCCGCACGCAGCGGCGTTCGACCTCTTCGCGGCTGCGGGCGTGGACGTGCTCGATCCGCAGCGGGTGGATCCGGCCGTCCTCGACCAGCTGTTCCAGGGTGAGCCGGGCGGTCTCCCGGCGGACCGGGTCGAAGCAGGAGAGCTGCACCACCGCCGGGGTGTCATCGATGATCAGATTGACGCCGGTGACGGCCTCGAAGGTCTTGATGTTGCGGCCCTCGCGCCCGATCACCCGGCCCTTCATCTCCTCGGTGGGCAGCCGGAACACCGACACCGCGGTCTCGGCGGTCTGCTCGGCCGCCAGGCGCTGGATCGCCCCGGCCACGATGCCCCGGGCCCGCTGCTCACCCTCCTCGCGGGCGGCGCGCTCGATCTCCCGGACGGTGACCGCCGCCTCCCGGCGGGCCTGCGCCTCGGCCTCGCGGACGACTTCGGCGCGGGCCTGCGCCGCGGAGAGCCCGGCGGTCCGTTCCAACTCGGCCGCCCGGTGCCGGACCAGCTCCTCCGCCTCGACCCTGGAACGCTTCACCTCGGCCGTCCGCTCGGCCAGTTCGCCCTCGCGGGCCCGCAGCCGGTCCAGCTCCCCGGCCAACCACTCCTCGCGCCGGTCGAGTTCGGCGCGCAGCCGGTCCGCCTGCCGCTCGGCCTGCCGCCGTGCCCGCTCGGTCTCGGCGGCGGCCCGGCGCTGCGCGCCGCGGAACCGCCGGGCCAGCAGCCAGGCCGTCACCAGGGCCGCCAGCACGGCCACCGCCAGCAGGGAGGCGGCCGATCCGGCGCTCACCGCGGTCCTCATGCTGCCCACTCCCCGTCCCGCCGCGGCACGCCGCCCGGGACCGTCGCGCGACCGGCCCGGAACCACCCGGTCGCGGGCGCGGCCGGGAGCGCGGCCGGGGGTGGCCGAGGGATGATCGACGTGCTCCCGCACTGAGTGCGAGGCTAGGCGCGGGTTACGAAACGGTCAAGACTGGCCAGGCAGTTGACCAACCCTCGGGTAACCCCGGGTGGCCCGGGCCTCAGTCCTCGTACGCCGTGTCCCCGTACGCCCCGTCCCACTCCCCGGCGCCGCTCTCCTCCTCGTCCAGCGCCTCCCGGACGACCCGGAAGGCCAGCCCTTCGGAGTAGCCGCGCCGGGCGAGCATGCCGACCAGCCGGCGGGTGCGGGTCTGTCGCTCCAGGCCCCGGGTGGTCCGCAGCCGGCGCTCGACCAGGGCGCGGGCCGCCTCGGTCTCGTCGTCCGGGTCGAGCTGGGCGAGGGCCTGCTCGGCGAGCTCGCCGGTGACCCCCTTGGTCCGCAGCTCCTGGGCCAGCGCTCGCCGGGACAGGCCGCGCACGCTGTGCCGGGACTCCACCCAGGCCCGGGCGAAGGCCGCGTCGTCGATCAGCCCGACCTCCTCCAGCCGGGTCAGCACCTCCTCGGCGACCTCGTCCGGGATCTCCCGCTTGCGCAGGGCGTCGGCGAGCTGCTTGCGCGTCTTGGCCGCGCCGGTGAGCAGCCGCAGGCAGATGTCCCGGGCCCGGGACTCGGGATCGGCCGGCTCCTCGGCCCGGCCGCGCCGTACCCCTCCGCCGGACCGCTCGTCCGCGCCCGCACCGCCGTCGTCGCCGCCTCCGGCACCCTCCCCGGTCCCGGCTCGCCGGGTACGGCCGGAGCGCCGCCTCGGCCGTTCCGCGGGGAACGCCGGGGCGGGGGCGGCCGCACCCCCGTGACCGGCCGCCCCCGCTCCGGCGCCCCCGTCGGCCCCCTCGCCCTCACCGGCCGACCGACCGGGGGGCTGCTCCGCGACCAGCGCCGAGCGGCGCCGACGCCGTCCGGCCGGCAGCTCGGAGGCGGAGACGAGCCCGAGCTCGCCGGCGTCCGCCGGGCGCCCCGCAGGCCGCCGCGCGGACCGGACGCGCCCCGCCGCGCGCTCGGGCGCGGGCTCCGGAGCGGGTTCCGGTTCGGCCACGGCCGCGAACCAGTCCGGCGGCCCGTAGTCGTCGTCCTCCGGGCCGGTCGGCCCACTGTGCTGCGTCAACGGCTCAGGCCTTGGCGGCCGCCGCCGTCTTCTTCGCCGCGGCCGTCTTGGCGGCGGTCGCGGTGATCGGCTTGGCCGCGCCCTCGGCGGCACCCGCCGCCTCGGTCCCGGCCGGCTCCTCGACCTTCGGGCCGATGCCCAGCTTGCCCTTGATCTTGCGCTCGATCTCGTCGGCCAGCTGCGGGTTGTCCCGCAGGAAGTTGCGGGCGTTCTCCTTGCCCTGGCCGAGCTGGTCGCCCTCGTAGGTGTACCAGGCGCCCGACTTGCGGATGAAGCCGTGCTCGACGCCCATGTCGATCAGGCCGCCCTCGCGGCTGATGCCCACGCCGTAGAGGATGTCGAACTCGGCCTGCTTGAACGGCGCGGCGACCTTGTTCTTGACGACCTTGACGCGGGTGCGGTTGCCGACCGCCTCGGTCCCGTCCTTCAGGGTCTCGATCCGGCGGATGTCCAGACGCACCGAGGCGTAGAACTTCAGCGCCCGGCCACCGGTCGTGGTCTCCGGCGAGCCGAACATCACGCCGATCTTCTCGCGCAGCTGGTTGATGAAGATCGCGGTGGTGTTCGACTGGTTCAGCGCACCGGCGATCTTCCGCAGCGCCTGGCTCATCAGACGGGCCTGCAGACCGACGTGCGAGTCGCCCATCTCGCCCTCGATCTCCGCGCGCGGGACCAGCGCCGCCACGGAGTCGATGATCACCAGGTCGATCGCGCCGGAGCGGATCAGCATGTCGGTGATCTCCAGGGCCTGCTCACCGGTGTCCGGCTGGCTGACCAGCAGGGCGTCGGTGTCCACGCCGAGCTTCTTGGCGTACTCCGGGTCGAGCGCGTGCTCCGCGTCGACGAAGGCGACCGTGCCACCGGCCTTCTGGGCGTTGGCCGCCAGGTGCAGGGTCAGCGTGGTCTTTCCGGAGGACTCGGGGCCGTAGATCTCGATCACTCGGCCGCGCGGGATGCCGCCGACCCCGAGGGCGACGTCCAGGGCGGTGGACCCGGTGGAGATCACCTCGACGGGCTCGTTGGCCTTCTCGCCGAGGCGCATCACCGAGCCCTTGCCGAACTGCCGCTCGATCTGGGCGAGCGCCGTCTCAAGGGCCTTCTCGCGGTCCGTACCTGCCATGGCTTCCACCCTCGGGTTCTGTGCTGTGCGCTTCATCGTCCTCGACGCTAGCGCGTCCCACCGACAATCGGCTCCGACCGGGCTCAGCCTGGGGAGAACTCTGCGCCGGAGAGTACAAAGAACAAGTGTTCGAATCAAGCCGGGGCCGTTCGAGCCGTCGGTCCGGCCCCGGCTCCGGGCCCCGTTCCGGCCCGCGCTCCGGATCCGTTCGAGCCCGTTCGAGCCCTATCGCCGCTCCGTCCCCCCGGCGTCGCCGGAGTCCCGGGAGTCCGCGCCGACCATCCGGCGCAGCCTGCGCGCCGCCTCCCGGCGCAGCTCCCGCCGCTGCCGGCGCTGCTCGCCGCGGTCGATCCGCGGGTCGGTCACCTCGTACCGCCGCACGTACGTGCCGACGAAGCCCTGCAGGGTGGCCGCCGCCGGGATGGCGATCAGCGCGCCGACCCCGCCCAGCAGCGCCGCGCCCGCGATCACCGCGCCGAACGCCACCGCCGGGTGCACGTCGACCGTCTTCGCGGTGATCCGCGGGTGCAGCAGGTAGTTCTCGATCTGCTGGTAGACCGTCACGAAGACCAGCACCCACAGCGCGTCCATCGGCTGGTCGGTGGTGAGCGCCACCAGGACCGGCAGCGCCCCCGCCAGATAGGTGCCGATGGTCGGCACGAACTGCGACATGACGCCGACCCAGACCGCCTGCGCCGCCGCGTACGGCAGGTCCAGCAGTGCGAACATCACCCAGTGCGCGAGCGCCGACGCGACCGCGAGCAGGGCCCGGGAGTAGAGGTAGCCGCCGGTCTTGGCCAGCGCGATCTCCCAGGCACGCAGCACCTCGGCCTGCTTGGCGGGCGGCAGCATCGAGCAGACGGTCCGCCGCACCCGGGGGCCGTCGGCGGTGAAGTAGAAGGTGAACAGGCCGACCGTGAACGCCTGGAACAGTCCGCCGATCAGGGTCGAGGAGACGCCCCAGACGTTGTCCGCGGCCTGCTGCGCGTAGCTCTCGATCGCGCCGGAGTCCTTGAGCAGCTTCTTCTGCAGCTCGTCCAGCGAGAGGTCCTGGTGGAAGGTGCTGTTGATCCAGGTGATCAGGTTGTCGAGCAGGTGCGGGAGGTCGCTCGCGATCTTCGCCACCTGGTCGACCAGCAGGGTGCCGAGCGCGGTCAGGAAGCCGCCGACTGCGATCGCCACCGCGACGAAGACCAGGAAGGTACCCACCCCGCGGCGCACCCCGCGCGCGGCCATCCGGTCCACCGCCGGCTCCAGCGCCAGCGACAGGAAGAAGGAGACCAGCAGCATCACGAAGAGGTCGATCAGCTCGTGGAAGGCCCAGTCGGCGAGCTGGAAGAGCCCGACCATGACCAGCGCCAGCACCATCGCCCGGGGCAGCCACCGCGGCATCCCGGAACCCCAGAGGCCGTCCCCCGCGGTGCGGGCCGGGGCCGGCCCGGAGGGCGGGGAGGCGGGCGTAGGGCCCGCGACCTCGTCGACGACCTGCGCCGACCTGTCCGAATTCTGCTGTTCTGCACTGCTTGCCACCCGCACAGTCTGACCCATGACCGACGTGTGTTCGAGCATCGGACGCCGACCGCGGGCGGTGTCCGGGACCGGACCGGGTCAGCGGAGCACCGGGGAGACGCCCTGGGTGTCGCAGACCACCCGCCAGACGTCCTTGGCCTCCCAGCCCGCCTCCAGCGCCTGGCGGACCGTCCGCCCGCCGAGCTCGCTCATCACGTGGTCGCTCGCGAAGGACTCCGCGTACGCCTCGCCGAAGTGCTCGTACATCCGCCGCCAGAACTCCGTCAGCCTCATGCCCACCAGTATCCCGGACCGCCGGGCGGCCCCGCCGACCCTCCTACGGGTGCCAGTCGGCCGCGGTCAGGGCGTACTCGACCTCGCCGTGCTCGCTGCCCGGGATCGCCTCCGGGTAGTCCTCGTGGAAGGTCCGCACGTACGAGAGGCCGGCCTTCTCCATCACCCGCCGCGAGCCGCGGTTGACCGCCATGGTGTACGCCACCACCCGTTCCACGCCGAGCCCGGTGAAGCCCCGGCGGATCAGCGCCCGGGCGCCCTCGGTGGCGTAGCCCCGCCCCCAGGCCGGGCGGCGCAGCCGGTAGCCCAGCTCGACCTCGGTGCGGCCGTCCAGCGGCCGGAACTCGAACCAGCCGAGGAAGGCCCCGCCCTCCCGTTCCTCGGCGGCCCACCAGCCGAGGTCGCCGTGGCGGCGGTAGTGCTCGAAGTAGAGCGGGAGCAGTGCGGACTCGACCACCTCCCGCGGGGTGGGCCGCCCGCCGGTGAGGTAGCGGGTGACCTCCGGGTCGGAGTCCAGTTCGACCAGCGCGTCCACGTCGGCGGCGGTGAAGCGGCGCAGCACCAGCCGCTCGGTGGTGAGGAAGACGTCCATCCCCCGATCGTCGCCCGTCCGCCCCGGGCCGTCACCCGGTTTTCCGGGCCGCCCGCTCAGCGCGGCAGGACCAGCGCCCCGGCACCGTAGTACTCGCGGTCGCCGCAGGCGTGCGGGCCGGGCGGGCAGGCGGCGTCCGCGGTGGCGGCCAGCAGGGCGGCGAGCCGGTCGGAGTCCCAGTCCGGGTGCAGCGCGGCGGCCACCGCGACCGCGCCGCTGACGTGCGCGGCGGCCATCGAGGTGCCGGCCAGCGCGGCGTACCGGCCGCCGGGCCAGTCGGAGACCACCGCGCCCTGGACGCCGCCGTCGGGATTCCCGCCGGGGGCGGCCAGCGAGACCCGGCCGCGCCCGTGGTTGGTGTAGGCGGACGGGCGGCCGTCCCGGTCGAGGGCGGTCACGGTGACCACCCCGGGCAGCTCGCCGGGCAGCCGGACGCACTCGGGGCCGAGGGAGCGGGACATCGGCGGCCCGCCGGTGCGGTCGTTGGGGCTGCGCTCGTCGGTGCGGCCGGCGCCGAGGTCCTGCGCGTCGTTGCCGGCCGAGGCGACCACCACCGCGCCCCGCCGGCGGGCGTAGTCGACGGCCCGGCCGACGGCGGCGGTCAGCGCCGCCTGGTCGGGGTCGTCGGGGCAGTTGTACTTCCACGGGTCGGCGAAGTAGCTGTTGTTGATCGCCCGGGCGCCGTGGTCGGCGGCCCAGAGCATGCCGCAGACGATGTTCTCGGCGTAGTACTGGCCGAGCGGGCCGAGCAGCCGGACGGCGGCGATCCGCACGCCGGGCGCGACCCCGCTGACGCCGCGGCCGTCCCGGGCGGCGCCGACGATCCCGGCGACATGGGTGCCGTGGCCGCTCTCGCCGACCCCGGCGTCGGGGCGCCAGGAGCCGGTGCGGGCGTCGGGGCGGCCGTCGGTGCAGGAGGCGGAGCTCTTCGGGTCGACGGCGGCGCGCAGGTCGGGGTGGGTGTCGTCGACGCCGGAGTCGAGGACGGCGACCAGCACCTTGCGCAGGGCGTCGGCGCCGGGGGTGTCCGGGCCGTGCGGCGGGCGGGTGGTGTCCGCGTCCGCGCCGGGGGCGGCGCCGAGCAGCGCGAGGTTCCAGGCGTCGCGCTCGCCGGGGTCGGGGACCGTGACGGTGGTGTCGGCCTCGCCGACCCCGCCCTCGACGCCGTCGCCCGTGCCGTCGCCCGTGCCGTCTCCTGCACCGCCACCGGTCCGGAAGTCGCCGGCGCCGTCCACCGACCGGGGAGGGCCGGGTACCGGCGCGGTGCGGGTGGCGCCGACGGCGGCCACCCCGGGCCGCCCGCGCACCCTCTCGGCGAAGCCCCCGGCGGCGTACGCCAGCACCACCCCGATCTGCGGGTACTCCTGGACGACCTGCCCGCCGGCCGCCCGGGCCTGCTCCGCCGCCCGGCCCGCCCCCTCGGCGTCCGCCCGCTCGGCGAGGACCAGGTAGCTGAGGTAGGCCCGCCCCGGCCCGGCGACGTACGGCACGGCGCCGCCGGCGACCAGCGCGGTGAGCAGCATCACGAGCAGGACCCGCAGCGGCCCCCGGCCCCGGCGCCGGGCGCCCCCGGCCGGCCCGGCCACCCGGACGGGGACCGGGACGGGACGGGAGCCGGACGGGTCCGCCTGCGCCATGGCACGGCCTCCGCTCGTCGGTCCCGGCGGCCGCACCGGGGCGGCCGGCCACCGGAGGGCTGGTCTTCACAGGAGCATCACAACGACTGAATCATCACGATATGAGCCGATTGTCAGCTCCGCCTTCCCGGTTGCCCCGAACGGCCACCGTCCCCGGCGGACCCGCCCCCTTGTCGGTGCCACCGGGCACCATGGGGACATGGCGACCGCGCACCCGACCCCGTCCCCGGCCGACCCGCTGGCCGGCTTCGCCCCCGCCACCCGGGCCTGGTTCGGCGGCGCCTTCTCCGCGCCCACCACCGCCCAGGCCGAGGCCTGGCGCGCCATCGCCCGGGACACCGACGTCCTGGTGGTCGCCCCCACCGGCTCCGGCAAGACCCTCGCGGCCTTCCTGTCCGCCCTGGACCGGCTCAGCAGCACCCCGCCCCCCGCCGAGCCCAAGCGCCGCTGCCGGGTCCTCTACATCTCCCCGCTCAAGGCCCTCGCGGTCGACGTCGAGCGCAACCTCCGCGCCCCGCTGGCCGGCCTGCGCCAGGCCGCCGTCCGGCTCGGCCTGCCCGAACCCGACGTCCAGGTCGCCATCCGCTCCGGCGACACACCCGCCGCCGACCGCCGCCGCTTCGCCACCCACCCGCCGGACATCCTCATCACCACCCCCGAGTCGCTCTTCCTGCTGCTCACCTCCGCCTCCCGGGACGCCCTGCGCGGCATCGACACGGTGATCCTGGACGAGGTGCACGCGGTCGCCGGCACCAAGCGCGGCGCCCACCTCGCGCTCTCCCTGGAGCGGCTGGACGAGCTGCTCGACCGCCCGGCCCGCCGGATCGGCCTGTCCGCCACCGTCCGGCCGGTCGAGGAGGTGGCCCGCTTCCTCAGCCCCGGGCGCGGCGCCGAGGTGGTCCAGCCGCCCGCCGCCAAGGAGTTCGACCTCTCCGTGGTCGTCCCCGTCCCCGACCTCGACGACCTGCCCGCCGCCCCCGCCCTCGGCGGCGCGGCCGAGAGCGACCCGCAGCGTCAGGCCTCGATCTGGCCGCACGTCGAGGAACGGATCGTCGACCTCGTCCAGTCCCACCGCTCGACCATCGTCTTCGCCAACTCCCGCCGCCTCGCCGAGCGGCTCTGCAACCGGCTGAACGAGATCGCCCACGAACGCGCCACCGGCACCGCCCTGCCCGAGGCGCACGCCCCCGCCCAGCTGATGGGCGGCTCCGGCGCCGCCAAGGGCGCCCCGGCGGTGATCGCCCGCGCCCACCACGGCTCGGTCTCCAAGGAGCAGCGGGCCCTGGTCGAGGAGGACCTCAAGGCCGGCCGACTGCCCGCCGTGGTCGCCACCTCCAGCCTGGAGCTCGGCATCGACATGGGCGCCGTCGAACTGGTGGTCCAGGTCGAGTCCCCGCCCTCGGTCGCCTCCGGCCTCCAGCGGGTCGGCCGGGCCGGCCACCAGGTCGGGGCGGTCTCCACCGGCGTGGTCTTCCCCAAGTACCGGGGCGACCTGGTGCAGTCCGCGGTGGTCACCGAGCGGATGCGGGCCGGGCGGATCGAGGCGCTGCGCATCCCGCGCAACCCGCTCGACGTGCTCGCCCAGCAGCTGGTCGCGATGACCGCGATGGACACCTGGCAGGTCGACGAGCTGCTCACCGCCGTCCGCCGGGCCGCGCCGTTCGCCACCCTCCCGCAGTCCGCCTTCGACGCGGTGCTCGACATGCTGGCCGGCCGCTACCCCTCGGACGCCTTCGCCGAGCTGCGCCCCCGCCTGGTCTGGGACCGGGTGGCCGGCACCGTCAGCGGACGCCCCGGCGCCCAGCGGCTCGCCGTCACCTCCGGCGGAACCATCCCCGACCGGGGCCTGTTCGGCGTCTTCATCGCCGGCACGGACCCCAAGAAGGGTGCTGGCGGGCGACGGGTGGGAGAGCTGGACGAGGAGATGGTCTACGAG
Organism: Kitasatospora sp. NPDC057965; assembly: GCF_042887135.1. Classification (NCBI taxonomy): domain Bacteria; kingdom Bacillati; phylum Actinomycetota; class Actinomycetes; order Kitasatosporales; family Streptomycetaceae; genus Kitasatospora; species Kitasatospora sp. NPDC057965. The sequence continues at coordinate 21,663 of NZ_JBHVPZ010000034.1, read as the reverse complement.
TCCCGGGTCGGTGACGTCTTCACCCTCGGCACCACCTCCTGGCGGATCGAGGAGATCACCCACGACAAGGTGATGGTCACCCCCGCCCCCGGCATCCCCGGCCGGCTCCCGTTCTGGAAGGGCGACAGCCTCGGCCGCCCGCTCGAACTCGGCCGCGCCCTCGGCGCCTTCACCCGCGAACTCGGCGCGCTCGACCCGCGGACCGCCACCGTCCGGCTGAAGCGGGCCGGCCTGGACGACTGGGCCGCCGGCAACCTGCTCGACTACCTCGCCGAGCAGCGCGCCGCCTGCGGCCACCTCCCCGACGACCGCACCATCGTGGTCGAGCGCTTCCGCGACGAGCTCGGCGACTGGCGGATCGTCGTGCACTCCCCCTTCGGCGCCCAGGTGCACGCCCCCTGGGCGCTCGCCCTCGCCGCCCGGCTGCGCGAGAAGCACGGCCTCGACCCGCAGGTCATGCACGCCGACGACGGCATCGTGCTCCGGCTCCCGGACGCCGACCTGCTCGACTTCCCCTCCCCCGAGCCCGCCGAGCCGGTCACCGACGACGCCCCGGTCGGCGCCGACGCCACCCTGTTCGACCCGCAGGAGATCGAACAGCTGGTCACCGACCAGGTCGGCGGCTCCGCCCTGTTCGCCTCCCGCTTCCGCGAGTGCGCCGGCCGCGCCCTGCTGCTCCCGCGCCGCAACCCCGGCAAGCGCACCCCGCTCTGGCAGCAGCGCCGGCGCGCCGCCCAACTGCTGGAGGTCGCCGCCGAGTACGGCTCCTTCCCGATCGTGCTGGAGGCCGTCCGCGAATGCCTCCAGGACGTCTTCGACGTCCCCGGCCTGGTCGAGCTGATGGGGGACCTCGAATCCCGCGCCGTCCGGCTGGTCGAGGTCACCACCCCCGAGCCCTCCCCGTTCGCCCGCTCACTGCTCTTCGGCTACGTCGCCCAGTTCCTCTACGAGGGCGACTCCCCGCTCGCCGAACGCCGCGCCGCCGCCCTCTCGCTGGACTCCCGGCTGCTGTCCGAACTCCTCGGCCAGGCCGAGCTGCGCGAACTGCTCGACCCGCAGGTCCTCGCCGAGCTGGAGGCCGAACTCCAGCGGCTCACCCCCGAACGCCGGATCAAGGACGCCGAGGGCGTCGCCGACGCGCTGCGCCTGCTCGGCCCGCTCAGCGAGGCCGAACTGACCGCCCGCGGCGCCGAGCCGCTCTGGGCCCTCGAACTGGAGGCCGCCCGCCGGGTGATCCAGGTCCGGATCGGCGGCGAGCGGCGCTGGGCCGCCGTCGAGGACGCCGGCCGGCTGCGCGACGCCCTCGGCACCCCGCTGCCGGTCGGCGTGCCCGAGGCGTTCACCGAACCGGTCAAGGACCCGCTGGGCGACCTGCTCGCCCGGCACGCCCGCACCCACGGCCCGTTCACCGCCGCCGAGGCCGCCGCCCGCTACGGCCTGGGCACCGCCGTGGTCACCGGCACCCTGCACCGCCTGACCGCCACCGGCCGCCTGGTCCAGGGCGAGTTCACCCCGCCCGTCGCCCACCACCACCCTTCTTCGGAAGGGCTTCGCGCCGCCCCTCTAGAGGGCCACACCGCCACCGTCGAGTGGTGCGACGCCGAGGTCCTGCGCCGGCTGCGCCGCCGTTCACTGGCCGCCCTGCGCCAGGAGGTCGAACCCGTCCCGCCGCGCGCCCTGGCCGCCTTCCTGCCCCAGTGGCAGCACCTGGCCGGCCACCGGCTGCGCGGCCCGGACGGCCTGCTCCGGGTGGTCGAACAGCTCCAGGGCACCGCCCTGCCCGCCTCCGCCCTGGAGAAGCTGATCCTCCCGGCCCGGCTCGCCGACTACTCCCCCGGTCTGCTCGACGAGCTGATGGCGGCCGGCGAGATCGGCTGGGCCGGCGCCGGCGCGCTACCCGGCAAGGACGGCTGGATCAGCCTGCACCTGGCCGAGAACGCCCACCTGCTGCGCCCCGAACCGGTGCCGCCCACCGTCACCCCGGTGCACACCGCCCTGCTGGAGGCCCTGACCGGCGGCTACGGACTGTTCTTCCGCCAACTGACCGCCCACCTCCCGGAGACGCCCGAGCCGGAGGTCGTCGAGGCCCTGTGGGACCTCGTCTGGGCCGGTTACGTCAGCAACGACACCCTCGCCCCGCTGCGCGCCCTGCTCGGCTCCGGCCGGACGGCCGGCGCCACCGCCCACCGGGCGCCCCGGGCCACCCCGCGCGGCCGCTTCGGCGGCGCCGGGCGCCCCTTCGGCCGGGTCGGCGGCGCGCTGCGCAGCGGCCCCCCGACGGTCGGCGGCCGGTGGTCGCTGCTGCCCGCGTTCGCCGCCGACCCGACCGTCCGGGCCACCGCCCGGGCGCAGAACCTGCTGGACCGGCACGGCCTGCTCACCCGGGGCACGGTCGCCGCCGAGCGGATCCCGGGCGGCTTCGCCGGGGTCTACCGGGTGCTCGCCGCCATGGAGGAGCGCGGCCGGACCCGCCGGGGCTACTTCGTGGAGGGGCTGGGCGGCGCCCAGTTCGCCATGGAGGGCGCGGCCGACCGGCTGCGCTCGGTCAGCGGCCGGCTGGAGCGGGCGCGGGGCGCCGAGTGGCCGGCCGCCCCGTCCGCCGAGCCGCCACAGGCCCTCGTGCTGGCCGCCGCCGACCCGGCCAACGCCTACGGCGCCGCGCTGGCCTGGCCCGAGCCTCCCGCCGGGTCCACCGAGGCGGCGGGCAAGACGCACCGGCCGGGCCGGAAGGCCGGCGCCCTGGTGGTGCTGGTCGACGGCGAGCTGTGCCTGTACGTGGAGCGCGGCGGGAAGTCGCTGCTGGCCTGGGCGCAGGAGGAGGCCACCCTGGCCGCGGCGGCGCAGGCGCTGGCCGGGGCGGCCCGGGCCGGGGCGCTGGGCAGCGTCACCGTCGAACGGGCCAACGGCGAACCGGCCCTCGGGTCCGCACTCGGCGCCGCCCTGGAGCAGGCGGGCTTCCACGCCACCCCGCGCGGTCTGCGGCTGCGCCCCTGAGCCGGGAACGCCCGCAGACCGGAAGGCGACCAGCGGCCGGACGGACGACGAGGGCCGCGGGACCGGATCGGTCCCGCGGCCCTCGTCCGCGTCTTGTTCACCCCGTCCGGGGAGCCTCCCACCGGGTCTCCGCCAAGGCGTCCGGCTCGTCCGTCCGCTGCCGCGACGGCCCGGTGGACCGCCAGTCGGCGTGGACCGGGATCAGCCCGAGCCCCCAGCCGCCGGCCGCCAGCAGGCCGAGCGCCGCACCGCCGGGCAGCGACCCGGAGCCGTCCGCCAGCCACCAGCCGAACCCGCCGGCCAGGACCGCCAGCAGCGCCAGGCCCGAGCGGACCGGCCGGAACCGCACCCACCGGGACCGTATTCGGGCCCCGGCACACGTCACCGCCGCACTGCGCACGACCGCCTCCTTCGCTCAACCCGGGCCGGATGGGGCCCGTACCGAGGCCAGGTCAGGCGGCGACCACGTCCATCGCGGCGGCCTTGGGCGACATGTTCGCCCGGTCGGTGCCGGGAGCCGGCAGCGGAACCGGTTCGAGTACCGGCCTCAGCAGTTCACCTTCGGAGAGGGTGGCCATCGCCGCAAGTTCGGCGAGCGACAGTTCGTCGCTGACCTCGCGCATGACCTCGGACATCCGGACGTCGAGCGCGTCGCAGATGGCGGAGAGCAGCTCCGAGGAGGCCTCCTTCTGTCCCCGCTCGACCTCGGAGAGGTATCCGAGCGAAACCCTGGCGGCCGCCGACACCTCGCGGAGTGTGCGGCCCTGGCGCTGGCGCTGCCGACGCAGTACATCGCCCAGTAGGCGACGGAGCAGGATCATCGGTGCCTCCCTCCTCGGACTGCGGATCGAGATGTCACGCCCCCACCGTACCGCCTTGCCCGCTTCGCGTGCGGGGACCATGGTCGTGTTCACTCTGGGCTGCAAGGCTGTCCCCTCCCCTGTTTCGGTGTCGCACCCGGGTCGGCGGGCACGTCGCCGTACCCTCCGGGCGGCACTCGGCCACCGCTACGCCACTCGCTCGCCACCTGGTTTCTGCCCAACCAGGCACTCCGATGTAACACGATCCTCCAGATGTGCGATGCCCGCACGCCGGTTCGACAGGTCCCGGTTCGGTCGGGATCCCGGCGTACGGCCCCCGGCGAGGACCGGGGCCGGGGGTGACGGGTGGCCGGTGGGACGGACGGTGACAGAGGTGCGGACGACGGTTCAGTGCGCGGGCGTACCGGACGGGAGCCGCCCGACGAGCAGCTCCAGAGCGGCGGTCACCGCCCCGTGACGGATTGTGGCACGCTCTCCGGACAACCGTGGCGAACTGACCATAGTTCCCCCCGGACCGGCGACCGCGAGGTGCACCGTGCCGACCGGCCGGCCGTCCTGCGGCTCCGGGCCGGCCACCCCGGTCGTCGCGACCCCGTAGGTCGCCCCGAGCAGTTTGCGCACTCCCTCGGCCATCTGCCGGGCCACCACCGGGTGGACCGGGCCGTGGACGTCCAGCAGCCCCTCGTCGACGCCGAGCAGCGAGGCCTTCAGTTCGGTCGCGTAGGCGGTCACCGAGCCCCGGAAGGTCGCCGACGCCCCGGGGACGTCCACCAGCGCGGCCGCCAGCAGCCCGCCGGTCAGCGACTCCGCGACGGCCACCGTGCCGCCCTGGGCCCGCAGCGCGGTGTGCGCCCGCTCGGCCAGCCGGTAGTCGGCGGCCCCGGTCCCCGCGGCCTCGGTCCCCGCGGCCTCGGCTGCACCACTCATCCCGACGTCCCTCCCTCGCGCTCCCCCGGGCCCGTCCCGGAGTACCCGCCATTCTGGGGCCCGGGGAGCGGCCGGGGCCCGGATCCGCGCCGTGTCACCCGCGCGGGCGTTGCGCCGCCAGGCCCTCCCGGCGCAGCCGCACGGCCTGCCCCACGTAGTCCAGCGCGGTGCCGACGGTCAGCAGCACCGCGACGCCCATCAGCAGGGCCCGGGCGGTGGCCATCCAACCGGTCAGCTCCAGGACGTACATGCCGACCGCGATGCCCTGGGTGAGCGTCTTGAGCTTGCCGCCCCGGCTGGCCGGGATCACCCCGAAGCGGATCACCCAGAACCGCATCAGCGTGATGCCGAGCTCGCGGGCCAGGATCACCACGGTGATCCACCACGGCAGGTCGCCCAGCACCGAGAGGCCGATCAGCGCCGCACCCATGATCGCCTTGTCGGCGATCGGGTCGGCGATCTTGCCGAAGTCGGTGACCAGGCCCTTGCGCCGGGCCAGCTCGCCGTCGAACAGGTCGGTGATCATCGCGATCGCGAAGGAGGCCCACGCCACCGAGCGCCACTTGGGGTCGTGGCCGCCCTCGGCGAAGAGCAGCGCGACGAAGACCGGGACCAGCAGCAGCCGGACCATGGTCAGCACGTTCGCGATGTTCCAGATCCCCGGCGCCGGGGGCACCGCGGCCGCCGGCCTGCCCGGGTGGGCCGCGGTCGGGGCGCCGGGCCCCTGGGTCATTCCCCGGCTCCCGGTGCCCGGAGGACCCGCACCTGCTCCAGCGCCTCGGCGACCAGGTCGACGCCCTCGCTGGCGACGACCTTGGCCCGGTAGAACCGCCCGACCTCGGGGTCCTCGACGCCGACGAGCGTGGTGAGGCCGTCCGTCTCGGGCGCCTGGTGGGCGGCGCGGCCCTCCACCAGGTCGCCGTCGACCGACTCGACCAGCACCTCGACCTCGGTGCCGATCCGCTGCTCGGCCCGCTGGGCGGTCATCTCCTCGGCGAGCCGGCTGAGCCGGGCCAGCCGGTCGGCCACCACGTCCTCGGGCAGCTTGTCGCCGTAGGTGGCGGCCTCGGTGCCCTCCTCGTCGGAGTAGCCGAAGACGCCGATCGCGTCCAGCCCGGCGTGCGTGACGAACCGTTCCAGCTCGGCGAAGTCCTCCTCGGTCTCACCGGGGAAGCCCACGATGAAGTTGGACCGGGCACCGGCCTGCGGGGCCTTGCCGCGGATGGTGCCGAGCAGCTCCAGGAACTGGTCGGTGGAGCCGAAGCGGCGCATCCGGCGCAGCACGGCCGGCGCGGAGTGCTGGAACGACAGGTCGAAGTAGGGCAGCACGCCCTCGGTGCCGGTCATCGCCTCGATCAGCCCGGGGCGCATCTCGGCGGGCTGCAGGTAGGAGACCCGGACCCGCTCGACGCCGTCGATCGCGGCGACCTCGCCGAGCAGGGTCTCCAGCAGCCGGATGTCGCCGAGGTCCTTGCCGTACGAGGTGTTGTTCTCGCTGACCAGCACGACCTCGCGGACGCCCTGCTCGGCCAGCCACTGGGCCTCGTGCAGCACGTCGGAGGGGCGGCGGGAGATGAACGAGCCGCGGAAGGCCGGGATGGCACAGAACGAGCAGCGCCGGTCGCAGCCGGAGGCGAGCTTGACGGAGGCGACCGGGCTGTCGTCCAGGCGCTTGCGCAGGGTGCGCGGCCCGGAGGCGGGCGCGACGCCCTCCGGCAGGTCCTCGGGGGCGCCGTGGCCCGGCACGGCGACCTCGGCAGCGGCGGCCTGGCGCTCGACGGGGCTCAGCGGCAGCAGCTTGCGGCGGTCGCGCGGGATGTGCGGCGCGTGGTGGCCGCCGGACAGGATGGTCTGCAGACGGTCGGAGATGTCGGCGTAGTCGTCGAAGCCGAGCACTCCGTCGGCCTCGGGCAGCGCCTCGGCCAGCTCCTTGCCGTAGCGCTCGGCCATGCAGCCGACCGCGACCACGGCCTGGGTGCGACCGTGGTCCTTGAGGTCGTTCGCCTCCAGCAGGGCGTCGACGGAGTCCTTCTTGGCGGCTTCGACGAAGCCACAGGTGTTGACGACGGCGACGTCGGCTTCGGCGGCGTCGTCCACGAGCAACCAGCCGTCGGCCTCCAGTCGCCCGGCGAGTTCCTCGGAGTCCACCTCGTTGCGGGCGCATCCGAGCGTGACAAGGGCGACAGTACGGCGTTCAGGCATAGGGCCAAGATTAACGCGCGACCGCCGGAGCCGTTCGCCCCGGAGGCCGCGCGCCCCGTTCGGCCGGTTCCGCCCCGGGGCGGCCGACCCCCGCGATCAGCCCGCCTGCGGGTCGCCGGGGGTGTACGTGACGTGCACCACCTGGCCGTTCTTGCCCGCCGGTCCGAGGTCCTTGCCGTTGACGTACACGTGCACGGCGCCCGCGTTGCCGATCACCAGCTTGATCTGCTTGGGGTCGGTGAAGGTCTGGTCCTGGCCTTCCTCGATGTTGTTCTGGAACAGCGACTTCCCGGTGCCGTCCACCGCCGAGACCCAGCTGGTGTCCTTCTCGGCGACCAGCTTCACGGTGACCTTGTCGGCGGGGGCGGCGGCGATCGCGGGGGCGCTGGGCGCCGGCGCGGGCGGCTGCACGGCCGGGGTGGACGCGGGGGCCGCCGGGGCGACCGAGCCGGTGCCGGAGCCGGAGGGCAGCGGGGCGCTGGCCGAGCCGGTGGTGCCGGGGACGGTCTTCCCGTTCACCAGGTTGAAGCCGATGATCCCGACCACCGCGACGATCGCGGCGACCATCGCCACCGTCCAGTTCGGCCGGCCCCGGCCGGGGACCTTGATCGGGCCGCTCTCGATCAGCTCGGTGGGCCGCTTGGAGGCCGGCGAGCCGCCGTGCGCGTCGTCGTAGCGGGCGACCAGCGCCTCGCCGTCGACGCCGACCAGCTGGGCGATCGCGCGGATGTGGCCGCGGGCGTAGAAGTCGCCACCGCACCGGCCGAAGTCGTCCTCCTCGATGGAGTGCACGATCGGCACCCGGACCCGGGTGGCACTGCTCACCTGGTCCACCGTGAGTCCGGCCTCGATCCGGGCGGCGGACAGCACCCGGCCGATGCTCGGGGCATCGGCCGCCTGTTCCGCGGCGCCGGCGGGCTGGGCGGAGGACGGGGCGTTCTCGCGGTCGGGGGACTTGCCGATGGTCACGGTGCACGCCTTTCGAGCGGTTGGCCACCTGCTGGGGAACAGTCTAGGGGCGTGGGCGGATCGTTTCTCAAGCGGAACAGGCCCGAATGCGCTCGGCCGCCCCGGCCCGGGGCCGGGCGTGCACTGACCGCCCGTCAGTGCGGGGGCCGCCGTCCCCGGGACCCCCGCACCGCCGCCCGCGCGTCCGGTGTCGATCGTGGGACGCGGTGCCCACCCGATCGGTTCCGCACCGCCCGCCTACCCCCGTCCCAACGGGTGAACACCCGTCAGTGCCGGGCCGCTCTCAGCCACGGATGGTGACGATCACCGCGTCCAGCTCGTCCGGCTTCACCAGAACGTCGCGGGCCTTGGAGCCCTCGCTCGGTCCGACGATGCCGCGCGACTCCATGAGGTCCATCAGCCGCCCGGCCTTGGCGAAGCCGACCCGCAGCTTGCGCTGGAGCATCGAGGTGGAGCCGAACTGGGTGGAGACGACCAGCTCGGCCGCCTGGATCAGCAGCTCCAGGTCGTCGCCGATCTCCTCGTCGATCTCCTTCTTGGGCCCGCCGCCGACCATCACGTCGTCCCGGTAGACGGCGGACAGCTGCTCCTTGCAGTGCTTCACCACGGCGGCGATCTCGGCCTCGGTGACAAACGCGCCCTGCATGCGGATCGGCTTGCTGGCGCCCATCGGCAGGAACAGGGCGTCGCCCTTGCCGATCAGCTTCTCGGCCCCGGGCTGGTCCAGGATGACCCGGGAGTCGGCCATCGCCGAGGTGGCGAAGGCGAGCCGGGACGGCACATTGGCCTTGATCAGACCGGTGACCACGTCGACCGAGGGCCGCTGGGTGGCCAGCACCAGGTGGATGCCGGCCGCGCGGGCGAGCTGGGTGATCCGGACCACCGAGTCCTCGACGTCGCGCGGGGCGACCATCATGAGGTCGGCCAGCTCGTCGACGATCACCAGCAGGTACGGGTACGGCGTGAGCTCGCGCTCGCTCCCCAGCGGCGGGGTGACGGTGCCGGCCCGGACCGCCGCGTTGAAGTCGTCGACGTGCCGGAAGCCGAACGCGGCGAGGTCGTCGTAGCGCATGTCCATCTCGCGGACCACCCACTGGAGGGCCTCCGCGGCCTTCTTGGGGTTGGTGATGATCGGCGTGATGAGATGCGGGATGCCCTCGTAGGCGGTCAGCTCGACCCGCTTGGGGTCGACCAGCACCATCCGCACCTCGTCCGGGGTGGACCGGGCGAGGATCGAGGTGATCAGGCAGTTGATGCAGGAGGACTTGCCCGCGCCGGTCGCGCCGGCCACCAGGATGTGCGGCATCTTGGCGAGGTTGGCCATCACGGTGTGGCCCTCGACGTCCTTGCCCATGCCGACGACCATCGGATGGGTGTCCTCGGCGGCGGTGCGCGAGCGCAGCAGGTCGCCGAGGTTGACCATCTCGCGGTCCCGGTTCGGGATCTCGATGCCGACCGCGGACTTGCCCGGGATCGGGCTGATGATCCGCACGTCCGGGCTGGCCACCGCGTACGCGATGTTCTTCGCGAGCGCGGTGATCCGCTCGACCTTGACCGCGGGGCCGAGCTCGACCTCGTAGCGGGTGACCGTCGGGCCGCGGGTGAAGCCGGTCACCCGGGCGTCCACCTTGAACTCGGAGAAGGTGGACGTGAGCTGGGCCACCACCTCGTCGTTGAGGGCGCTGCGGGCCTTGGCCGGGCCGCCGCGCTCCAGCAGGTCGAGCGGGGGCAGGGCGTAGCTGAGGCCCGCCGCGAGCTGGAGCTGCTCCATCCGGACCGGCGCGGGGCCGTGCTCGTCCGGGGCGCCGCCGTCCGATCCGCCGGTGCGGGCCGCCGGGACGGCGGGCTCCTCCGGCGGGGCGGTGCGGTCCTGCACCTGGTGCATCATGTCGGCCACCGCCGAGGAGGCGGGCACGCCGTAGACCAGCGCGCCGTCCAGGTCGGCGGCGGCGCCGGCGGCGAGGTTGCGGGTGGTGTACGGGTCCAGCGGCTCCTTGGCGAACATGTCCGGCTCGGCGGCGGGCTCCTCGTCGGGCGCCTTGCGCTTGCGGCGGCGCCGGCGGGCGGCCACCTCGTCCGAGGGGTCGTCACTGTCCGTGTCCACCGTGTAGGGCAGCGCGGAGGGATCGGCGTCCTCGGGAGGCTCGTTGGAGAGTTCGCGCTCCGGCGTGCGCCCCCCGGCCTCGTCCAGCGGACCGGGTTCGACCACACCCAGCCGGACGCCCACCGCGCGCATCCGCTCCGGGATCCGGTTGACCGGGGTGGCGGTGGTGACCAGCAGGCCGAAGAAGGCCAGCAGCAGGAGCAGCGGCACCGCGAGGGCCGGTCCGGCGGCGGCCATCATCGGCGTGGAGGCGGCCCAGCCGATGATCCCGCCGGCCGTCCTTATCCGGGTCGCGCCGCTGCCCATCACGGGCGCGCCGCAGCCGATGTGGACCAGGCCGAGCACACCGACCAGCAGGGTGGTCAGGCCGATCATGATCCGGCCGTTGGCCTCCGGCAGCTCCGGGTGGCGCATCAGCCGGACCGCGACGGCGGCCAGCAGGAACGGGACCAGCACGTCGAGCCGGCCGAACAGGCCGGAGACCACGTTGGTGGCCGCCTCGCCCAGCCAGCCCTGCGGGCTGAACCAGGTGCCGGCGGCGGTGACCAGGGCCAGCGCGAGCAGCAGCAGGCCGATGCCGTCCTTGCGGTGCGCCGGGTCCATGTTCTTGGCGCCGTCGCCGAAGCCCCGGAAGACCGCGCCGATGCCGTGCGCCATGCCGAGCCAGACGGCGCGCACGGCGCGGAAGAGTATCGGCCGGGGCGCGGGGGCCGGGGCGGGCGCCTTGGCCGCCGTCTTCTTCGCCGGGGCGGCCTTCTTCGCGGCCGCCTTCTTGGCGGGCGGCTTGGCCGGAGCCTTCGCCGCGGCCTTCTTGGACGGTCCCGGACTCGAGTTGCGTGCCGCGCTTCCGGGCGTACGTGTGGCCATGGGTCAGCAGCCTACCGGGGCGCACGACCTGTGCCCACGTCGTGCGTCCGGGCCCCGGGACGTGTCGCCGACACACCGTCACCCCGTTCTGGTTCACCCGGACGGGCGAGTGGGACCGCGCTCAGTCCGTGCCGGGGCGCAACGCGTCCAGCGCGCGCCGCAGGCCCGCCAGCTTGCGCTCCAGGTGCGCCGCGGTGGCCGCCACCCCGCCGTCCTCGGTGCCGTCCAGCTGCTTGGTGAGCGACTCCGCCTGCTCCTCGACCGCCGCCAGCCGGGCCGACAGCTCGCCGAGCAGCGCGCCGCCGATGGCCGGCTCGGCACCGCTCGCCTCCAGCTGCAGCCGCAGCAGCGCGGCCTGCTCCTTGAGCTGGCAGTTCTTCATGTAGAGGTCGACGAAGACCGAGACCTTGGCGCGCAGCACCCAGGGGTCGAACGGCTTGGAGATGTAGTCCACCGCGCCGGCCGCGTAGCCGCGGAAGGTGTGGTGCGGGCCGTGGTTGATCGCGGTGAGGAAGATGATCGGGATGTCCCGGGTGCGCTCGCGGCGCTTGATGTGGGCGGCGGTCTCGAAGCCGTCCATCCCGGGCATCTGGACGTCCAGCAGGATCACCGCGAAGTCGTCCGTGAGCAGCGCCTTGAGCGCCTCCTCACCCGACGCCGCCCGGACCAGGGTCTGGTCCAGCGCCGAGAGGATCGCCTCCAGCGCGAGCAGGTTCTCCGGCCGGTCGTCGACCAGGAGGATCTTCGCCTTCTGCATCACGACGCGCCCTCCTGTCGCCTGCCTACCTGGGGAAGGCACCCGCGTGCTGCCCACCACTACCCCGGTCATGCTAGCCGCACCCCCTCGCCCGGCACATCGCTCCGTCGCGTCCGGATCCGGAGCGGCGCGCAGTCGGTGCCCCGGCGTACGCTCACCAGCGAGTCGTCACTCGGTCACTGTTCGCAACGATCGGTGACCCTACCCGGTTCCCGGCCCTCCCCGCCAGCAAACCGCGCGCCCCATCGGCGTGAATCCCGGAGCGTACTCCGGGATTCACGCCCCCGTCATCCGATCGGTCCCCACTCGGGCGGGTCGGCGGCCCGCTGGACACCGGTTCCGGCCCCTCAGGGCCTCCGGACGGTGAGCCATTCGTGCATCACCGACAGCAGGTGGTCGGTCTCCACCGGCTTGGTGATGTGGTCGGTGGCGCCGGCCTCCAGGGACTTCTCCTTGTCGCCCTTCATCGCCTTGGCGGTCAGCGCGATGATCGGCAGCCCGGCGAACTGGGGCATCCGGCGGATCGCCTCGGTGGTCGCGTAGCCGTCCATCTCCGGCATCATGATGTCCATCAGGACCAGCGCGACGTTCTCGTGCTGCTCCAGCATCTCGATGCCCTCGCGGCCGTTCTCGGCGTACAGCACCGTCAGGCCGTGCTGCTCCAGCACGCTGGTGAGGGCGAACACGTTGCGGACGTCGTCGTCGACGATCAGCACCTGCTCGCCGTCGAAGCGGGTGTCGTTGCGCCCGGACGGGCGGGCCGCCGGGGCTGCCTCGGGCATCCGCCCCTCCGCCGCCCGGCCCCCGGCCACGCGCCCCTCGGCGGGGCCGCCGACGGCCCCGCGGGCCCCGGCCGCGCGGTCGTCCGCCGCCGGCGCGTCCAGGGCCGCCGTACGGCGGCGCTCGACCGCGCCCCGGCGGCGGACCTCGACCAGCTCGCGCACCTCCTGGGCCCAGTGGTCGGCCGGGCTCTCGCCCACCGGCACCGGGGTCCCGGCCGGGGTGACCCCGACCGAGGCGCGCAGCGCGGCGGCGGCCTGCCCGGCGGCGTCCGGCGCCTCGGCGCGCAGCGGCAGGTACAGGGTGAACGTCGAGCCCTTGCCCAGCTCGCTCTCGGCGTGGATCTCGCCGCCGAGCAGCCGGGCGATCTCCCGGCTGATCGACAGCCCGAGGCCGGTGCCGCCGTACTTGCGGCTGGTGGTGCCGTCGGCCTGCCGGAACGGTTCGAAGATCTCCCGCAGCTTGTTGCCGGGAATGCCGATCCCGGTGTCGGAGACCGTGAAGGCGATCAGCGGGTCGTCCGGGTCCTGGATCGCGCCCGCCTCCAGCAGCTGCTCGCGCACGTGCTGCGGCGCGCCCTTCCCGGCCGGGCTGATCGAGAAGTCGACGGCGCCGGTGTCGGTGAACTTCACCGCGTTGGAGATGAGGTTGCGCAGCACCTGCTGGAGCCGCTGCTCGTCGGTGTGCAGGGTGACCGGCAGGGCCGGCGAGACCCGCACGCCGAACTCCAGGTTCTTGTCCAGCGCGACCGGCTGGAAGGTCGCCTCGACGTAGTCCACCAGCTGGACCAGGGCGATCCGGGCCGGCCGGACGTCCATCTTGCCCGCCTCGACCTTGGACAGGTCCAGGATGTCGTTGATCAGCTGGAGCAGGTCGGAACCGGCACCGTGGATGGTGTCGGCGAACTCGACCTGCTTGGGCGACAGGTTGCCCTCGTTGTTGTCGGACAGCAGCTTGGCCAGGATCAGCAGCGAGTTCAGCGGGGTGCGCAGCTCGTGCGACATGTTGGCCAGGAACTCGCTCTTGTACCGGGAGGCCAGCGCGAGTTGCTCGGCGCGCTCCTCCAGGACCTGCCGGGCCTCCTCGATCTCGCTGTTCTTGATCTCGATGTCCCGGTTCTGCTGCGCGAGTTGCTCGGCCTTCTCCTGCAACTCCTCGTTGGTGCGCTCCAGTTCCTCCTGGCGCGCCTCCAGCTCGGCCGACCGCATCGAGAGCTCGGCGGTCAGCCGCTGGGACTCCAGCAGCAGGCCCTCGGTCTTGGTGTTGACGCTGATGGTGTTGACGGTGACGCCGATCAGGTCGGCGATCTGGTTGAGGAAGTCCAGCGCGACGGTGGTGAACGAGCTGAAGGTGGCCAGCTCGATCACGCCCAGCAGCCGGCCCTCGAACAGCACCGGCAGCACCACGATGTGGGCCGGCGAGGCCTCGCCCAGCCCGGAGGCGATCTTCAGGTACCCGGGCGGCGCCTCCTTGAGGATGATCGCCCGCTTCTCCACCGCCGCCTGGCCGATCAGCGACTCGCCGGGCCGGAAGGTGGTCGGCATCGCCCGCCGCTGGTAGCCGTAGCTGCCGATCAGCCGCAGCACGGTGTCGTTCTCGTCGTCGTCCTCGGTGATCAGCTCGGCGGTGCGGCCGGCCGGCTGGGCGAGGAAGAAGGCGCCGTGCTGCGCCGAGACCACCGGGGTGAGCTCGGTCATGATCAGCGAGGCCACCGCCTCCAGGTCGCGCCGGCCCTGCAGCAGGCCGGAGATCCGCGCCAGGTTGGTCTTCAGCCAGTCCTGCTCCTGGTTGGTGCGGGTGGTCTCGCGCAGGTTGGCGATCATCTGGTTGATGTTGTCCTTGAGCTCGTCGAGCTCGCCGGCGGCGTCCACGTCGATCCGCAGCGACAGGTCGCCCCTGGTCACGGCGGTGGCGACCTGCGCGATCGCACGCACCTGCCGGGTGAGGTTGTTGGCCAGCTCGTTGACGGACTCGGTGAGGTCCTGCCAGGTGCCGTCCACGCCGGGCACCCGCGCCTGACCGCCGAGCCGCCCGTCGGTGCCCACCTCACGGGCGACCCGGGTGACCTCGTCGGCGAACGCCGACAGCTGGTCGACCATGGTGTTGATGCTGGTCTTGAGCTCCAGGAACTCACCGCGCGCGTCGACGTCGATCTTCTGCGACAGGTCGCCGCGGGCCACCGCCGTGATCACCAGCGCGATGTTCCGCACCTGACCGGTGAGGTTGTTGGCCATCAGGTTGACGTTGTCGGTCAGGTCCTTCCAGATCCCGGCCACGCCGGGCACGCTCGCCTGGCCGCCCAGGGTGCCGTCGGTGCCCACCTCGCGGGCCACCCTGGTCACCTCGACCGCGAACGCCGACAGCTGGTCGACCATGGTGTTGAGCGTTCCGGCCAGCCCCGCGACCTCGCCCTGGGCCTCGATGGTGATCTTCTTGGAGAGGTCGCCGGAGGCCACCGCGGCCGCCACCTCGGCGATGTTCCGCACCTGGCTGGTGAGGTTCGACGCCATGAAGTTGACGTTGTCGGTCAGGTCCTTCCAGATGCCCGACACCCCGCGCACCCGGGCCTGGCCGCCCAGGTTCCCCTCGGTGCCGACCTCGCGCGCCACCCGGGTGACCTCGTCGGCGAACGCCGACAGCTGGTCCACCATGGTGTTCACGGTGGTGACCAGCTCCAGGATCTCACCCCGGGCGTCGACGGTGATCTTCTTCGAGACGTCGCCCCGGGCCACCGCCGTGGTGACCTCGGCGATACTGCGGACCTGACTGGTCAGGTTGTTGGCCATCAGGTTGACGCTGTTGGTCAGGTCCTTCCAGGTGCCGGACACCCCCGGCACGCTCGCCTGGCCGCCGAGGATGCCCTCGGTGCCGACGTCCCGGGCCACCCGGGTCACCTCGTCCGCGAAGGCGCCCAGCTGGTCGACCATCGTGTTGATGGTGTTCTTCAGCTCCAGGATCTCCCCGAGCGCGTCGACCTGGATCTTCTGCGAGAGGTCGCCGCGGGCGACGGCGGTGGTCACCTGCGCGATGTTGCGCACCTGATCGGTGAGATTGTTCGCCATGAAGTTGACGTTGTCGGTGAGGTCCCGCCAGACGCCGGCCGCCCACGGCACCTGCGCCTGCCCGCCGAGCCGGCCCTCGGTGCCCACCTGACGGGCCACCCGGGTCACCTGCTCGGCGAAGCCGGAGAGCTGGTCGACCATCGTGTTGATGGTGTTCTTCAGCTCCAGGATCTCCCCGCGGGCGTCCACCTCGATCTTCTGCGAGAGGTCGCCGCGCGCCACCGCCGTGGTCACCTGGGCGATGCTGCGGACCTGGCCCGTCAGGTTGTCCGCCATGAAGTTCACCGAATCGGTGAGGTCGCGCCAGACGCCGGCGACGCCCGGCACCTGTGCCTGACCGCCCAGCCTGCCCTCGGTGCCCACGTCCCTGGCCACGCTGGTCACCTGTGCCGCGAAGCCGTTCAGCTGGTCCACCATCGTGTTGACGGTGTTCTTCAGCTCCAGCATCTCGCCGGCCACCTCGACCGTCACCTTGCGGGACAGGTCGCCCTTGGCCACCGCGGTGGTCACCTGCGCGATGTTGCGCACCTGCGCGGTCAGCCGGCCGGCCATGGTGTTGACCGAGTCCCCGAGGTCCTTCCAGCTGCCGGAGACGCTGCGGACCTTCGCCTGGCCGCCCAGCTTGCCCTCGGTGCCGACCTCGCGGGCCACCCGGGTCACCTCGTCGGTGAACTCCGACAGCTGGTCCACCAGCCCGTTGACGGTCCGGCCGATCTTCAGGTACTCGCCGCGCAGCGGGTGGCTCACCCCGTTGCTGTGCAGCGAGCGCAGCTCCATCTTCTGGTCGAGGTCGCCCTCGGCGATCGACGTCAGCACCCGGCCCACCTCGGCCATCGGCCGCGCCAGGTCGTCGATCAGCGCGTTGCAGTTGTCGACCGCCGCCATCCAGGCACCCTCACCGGCACCCGTCTCCAGCCGCTCGTTCAACCGCCCCTCGCGGCCCACCGCCCGCCGCACCCGGGCCAGCTCGCCCGTGAGGTGCTGGTTGCGCTCGGCCACCTCGTTGAACACCGCGGCGATCTCCGCCAGCGGACCGTCCCCGGGCACCGTCAGCCGGCGCCGGAAGTTTCCGTCCCGCATCGCCGTCAACGCGGCCAGCAGCTTGCGCAGCTCGGCCGGCTCGGCGCCGCGGCTGTGGTTGACACGCCGGCCGGCCGCGCTCCGCGGCGCGGCCCCGGGGCGCCCGCCCCGCTGAGCGGGCGGCGTCGTACCGGTTGCGTCCTTGGTGGCCGAACTCAACGGGCCCCTCCCAGATCGTGAACTGTCCGGCGCCCGCGGCCGCGCCCATCGGGGCCCGCCGCGCAGCACCGTCCCGGCGCTACCGTCCCGACGGCCGGTCCGGCCCACCGGGACCCACGACGACGGTACTGCTCGGACCGGACATCGCGGACCCCCCAGTCTGGCAGCACTCGCGCCCGGTACAAGCGCGGTTGCACTCGGTTGGCACCGGCCCGTCCGAAACGGGTGGGCAGAATCACCCTCCGGTGCCTGTTTCGACTCCCCGCCCCCACGGGGAACCAAGCGGAAAGTAGGGTGGAGCGCTGCACCGGGCCACAACCGCCCCCGGCGCCGCCGCCCACGCCGTCGGCGCGCACCAGGGACGCGGCGCCACCCCCGGACAGCCAGGGCCAGAGCAGAGGAGACGTGGCAACGTGGTCACCGCGCGCGCAGCCGCCACCTTCGAACCCGTGGGTCGGTCGGCCGGTGCCGCCCGTTCCTTCGTCCGGGACGCCCTACTGGGGTGGGGCCTGCCCGAGGTCGTCGACGACGCCGTGGTCCTGGTCAGCGAACTCGTCACCAACGCGGTCGTGCACGCCGGAACCGCCGCCGAGGTGTGCTGCCTGCGCGAGGACGGCACCGTCCGGATCGAGGTCACCGACCACCACCCCGAACGCGGCCTGCCCAGCTTCGCCGACGTCCCCACCACCGCCTCCGACCACTACGCCGACGCCGACGGCGAGGGCGGCCGCGGCCTGCTGATGTGCGCCGCGCTCGCCGAGCGCTGGGGCGTCGAGTACGGCTCCGGCCGCAAGACCGTCTGGTTCCGGCTCGCCCTGCCCGCGCACACCGCCGGCACCCGCTACGCCCTGCCCGCCACCCCCGGTGGCGAACTGCCGCGCAGCAACGGCCCGGTCCACGTCGCCGTCGTCCAGCTCGACGACGACGGCCGGGTGCTCGCCTGGAACCCCGACGCCGAAGCCCTCTTCCAGCACCCCGCCGACACCGTGCTCGGCCGCCCCTGGGCCGACCTCGCCCTCTGGCCGCAGCCCGCCGACGGCGGCCTCGGCCTCTCCGCCGTCCTGCGGCTCGCCCGCTGGGAGGGCGGCTACGCGCTGCGCCGCGCCGACGGCACCGCCGTCGACGTCTACGGCGTCCAGGTCCGCTTGCGCGACACCGACGGAACCCCCAGCACGCTCTGCCTGCTCGTCCTCGACGAGGACCGCGCCGTCCTGCGCTCCCCCGCCCGCGCCCTGCCCGGCGACCGCGGCGAACCCGGCACCCGGCTCGACCTGCTGGCAGGCCTCGGCACCGGCGAGGACCTCGACACCCTGCTGCAGCACACCGTCGAACGCGCCCGCGACCTCCTCGACGCCGACGCCGCCTACCTGCTGCTCACCACCGAGGACGAGGCCGAGTTCGAACTGCGCGCCAGCACCGGCCTGCCCGCCGCACCGCGCCCGCACAGCCGCTTCCCGGTCGACACCGGCAACCGCTACGACTCACCCCGCCTCCCCTCCGTGCACGAGGACCTCGCCACCCGGCCCACCGGCCTGCCCGTCCTCGACGGCAGCGGACTGCGCTCCCTGCTCACCGTGCCGCTCAAGGTCGAGGGCCGGCTGATCGGCTCGCTCGGCATCGCCACCGGCGCCCCCGGCCGCTACGACAACGAGGACGCGCTGCGCCTCCAGTTCGCCGCCGACCGGCTCGCCCTGGCCGTCGAGTCCACCCGGCTCGCCGAACTCGAACGGCTGCGCCGGGGCTCGCTCTCCTTCCTCGTCGAGGCCTCCGACCTGCTGGCCGGCACCCTCGAACACGAGCAGACGCTCGCCCTGATGGCCCAGATGGCCGTCCCCACCCTCGCCTCCTGGTGCGCCGTCTACACCAACGGCGACCACGGCGCCCCCGCCTCGCTCGCCTTCGTCCTGCACGAGGACGAGGACCTCATCGACCCGCTGCGCGCCCTGCTGGACAAGACGCCCGCCCCGGAGTCCGGCCCCACCCACGGCACCCGCTTCTGGGACGCTCCGTCCGACACCGCCGACGGCAACGGCTTCACCGACCAACCCGGCCTCACCGGCCTGCTCGGCGAGACCGTCGTCCTGCCGCTGACCGCCCGCAACCGGGTGATCGGCCTGCTCGCCCTCGGCACCGCGGCCGGCGTGCGGTTCCGTCAGGAGGTCCTGGAGCTCGCCGAGGACCTCTCCCGCCGGGCCGCCCTCGCCCTCGACAACTCGCGCCTCTACTCCGAGCGCACCGCCACCAGCCAGGCCCTGCAGCGCAGCCTGCTGCCCCCGGACCTGCCCGACATCCCCGGCGTCGAGGTGGACGTCTTCTACCAGGCCGCCGGGGAGGGCAACGAGGTCGGCGGCGACTTCTACGACCTCTTCCCGATCCGCGAGGGCACCTACGGCTTCGCCATCGGCGACGTCTGCGGCACCGGCCCGGAAGCCGCCTCGGTCACCGGCCTCGCCCGGCACTCGCTGCGGCTGCTCGCCCGCGAGGGCCTGGACGCCCCGCAGGTCCTCAGCCGGCTCAACACCGCCATCCTGGACGAGGGTGCCCGCAGCCGCTTCCTCACCCTGCTGTACGGGGAACTGACACCCCGTCCGGACGGCAGTACCGAACTCTCCCTGGTCTGCGCCGGCCATCCGCTGCCGCTGCGCCTGCGCACCGACGGCCAGGTCGACCGGGCCGCCACCCCGCAGCCGCTGCTCGGTGTCATGGACGACCTCGACCTCACCGCCGAGCGCCTGGTGCTCAACCCCGGCGAGGTCCTGCTCTGCGTCACCGACGGCGTCACCGAACGCCGCGAGGGCCGCCGGATGCTGGGCGACGACGGCCTCGCCGAGGTGCTCACCGGCTGCACCGGACTCACCGCCGGAGCGGTCGCACTGCGCGTGCAGCGGGCGGTCGAGCGGTTCGCCCCGGAGCCGCCCTCCGACGACATGGCGATCCTCACCCTGCGGGTGCCGGCCCAACGAACCGTCTGAGCACATCGGTGCGACCGCTGTCGCTCCGGCTGTCCGAGCCTGACCGAACCATGTCGGACGCCGTCACAAAATGTGCTATTCACAAGGGTACAAGCCCGCTCACCCTGGGTACACCGATCTCACCGGGGAATCCCCCGGCGGGGACGTGACCAGCGGCTCTCCCGCTGGCCCAGCATTCGGACCGCAGCCGTCGCACGCTCCAGCCGTGCGCGCCCGGAGCGGTCACGCGCCTTCACTTCATCGACACTCACCCGCGTTCACTGCGCCCTGCGCGCGCCCATGAGTGAAAGGAGCCTCCGGTGAGCAACGAAGCTACCGGGGCACTGAACGCCCGCTCCACCGGCGCCGACGCGGGTAACCTCGGTTACCTCGCACTCGGCCTGACCCTCCTCGCCTACGGTCTGCTCTCGACCGGCATTCTCAGCGGCACCGCCGCCGGGAACTCGGCCCACCTCGCCCACATCCTCGGCGGCCTGACCCTGTTCATCGCGGGCCTCTGGCAGTTCCGCGGCGGCGAGGGCTTCACCGGCACCGCCTTCACCGGCCTCGGCGCCTTCTGGGCCACCTGGTCCACGGCCTCCGGCGCCGGCAAGAACGCGGCCGGCCTCTTCCTGCTCCTGTGGGCCCTGCTCGCCCTCACCCTGACCGCGGCCAGTTGGAACGCGGGCCTGTTCAGCCGTGCCGTCTACGGCCTGCTGACGCTCTCCCTGGTGCTCTCCGCGATCGCGACCTTCAGCACCTCCGGCGGCCTCGCCAAGACGGCCGGCTGGATCGCCGCCGCCTCCGGCCTGGCGGCCTGGTACTGGGCCACCGCGTCGCTGACCAACAGCGCGTGGGGCCGCGAAGCCCTGCCGGTCAAGTAACGGCAGGCAGACCGGTGGGCCGGACCCTACCCCCACGGGGCCCGGCCCACCGGCATGCCGTGCACCGGTCCCCCGCACCCCTCAGCCGCGAACGGCCAGCCGCTCCTGCTCCTCCGCCGGCCGGACGTCCCCCGCACGCCGGGCCCGCCACCGGGCGACGCCGCTCTGCGCCGCGTAGGCCAGCAGCAGGATCGCCACCGCGACCAGACCGTCCGCCCAGAAGTGGTTGGCCGTCACCACCACCACCGTGATCGTCAGCACCGGGTGCAGCACGATCAGCCAGCGCAGCGGACTCCTCGACACCCGCACCACCGCGACCGCCACCAGCACGCACCAGGCCACGTGCACCGACGGCATCGCCGACAGCTGCGCCGCCTTGACCACCCCGCCGACCGCGTTGCCGTACACCGACTGCCCGTACTCCGCCGCCACGTCGACGAACCCGTTCTCCGGCAGCATCCGGGGCGGCGCCACCGGCAGGAACTGGACGGCCAGGCAGACCGCCGTCGTGACGACCACCGTGGTCCGCACCCACGCGTACCGCTCGCGATGTCTCAGGAAGACCCAGAGCAGCACCGCGATCATCACCGTGAAGTGCATGGACGCGTAGTAGTAGTTCGCCAGCTTCACCAGCGCCGGGTACGGCGTCACCGCGGCCTGCCAGGAGGCCTCGTCGGGCAGCCCGACCGCCAACTCCGTCCGGTGGATCCAGCGCGCCCGGTCCAGCGCGTGCTCGGTGCTCATCAGCGAGAGCCGCCCGACGAGCTGCCAGAGCGCGAACAGTGCCAGCAGGGTGCCGGCCTCCCGCAGGATCGCCGAGAGACCCGTCCGCCGCACCCGGGCGGCCGCGTACGCGCCGCCGTAGAGAGCGACAGCGGTACCCCCGGCGGACTGCCAGGTCAGGGTCAGGTTCTGCAACGGTTCGCGCCTCTCCACCGAGCTCCGATGTGGTGGGGAGACGTTAACGCAAAAAGACCCCCTCCTGAACCGGAGGGGGTCTTTTTGGAATGATTGTTCGGCGGCGTCCTACTCTCCCACAGGGTCCCCCCTGCAGTACCATCGGCGCTGTGAGGCTTAGCTTCCGGGTTCGGAATGTAACCGGGCGT